>JBOGGH010000498.1:0-2755 GCA_050743905.1 Acidimicrobiales bacterium | reverse complement strand
CACCCGCACCATCGTGGAGCCCTCCGCCACCGCGTCCTCCAGGTCGTCGGTCATGCCCATCGACCGCTCGGCCAGGTCGAGCCGGTCGGCCAGGTCGCGGACCACCCGGAAGGCGGCCCGCGCCCCGGGGCCGCGCGGGGCCACCGTCATCAGGCCGCGCACGTCCAGCCCCAGCGCCACCAGGTCCCGGACGAGCGCCGGCGCCTCGTGGGCCCCGCACCCCGTGCGGCCGGGCACGCCGGAGGCGTCCACCTCCACCAGCACCGCCGCCCCGGGACGGTGACGGGCGATCTCCCGCCCCTCCACCGCCCGCGCCACGGACTGCCAGCAGGCCACCAGCGGCGCCAGCGAGCGCACCTTGTTCCGCTGCACGGCGCCGAGGTAGTGCCAGCGCACCGCGGCCGCCACCGGCGGCGCCAGCGCGGCGGCCTTGGCCACGAGCTCCTGCGCGTAGTTCTCGCCGACGTCGTGCAGGCCGGCGGCCACGGCCGCCGCCACCGCCTCGGGACCGAACCCCTTCGTCACGGCGAGCACCCGGACCGTGTGGGGGCTGCCCCCGGCCGCCTCGATCCGCCGCCGGACCGCCGCCAGCCGCGCCGCCACGGGGTGGCCGGACGGGAGGCCCGGCTCGCCGGCGGGCTCCCCTCGCGCCACCGGCGGCGCGCTAGCGGAGGAACGACGGGACGTCGAAGTCGTCGTCGCCGAGGTCGAGCCCCTCCTCGCCGGCGCCGGCGAAGATGTCCACGGCACCGGGGGGCTCGAGGCCCAGGACCTGGCTCGAGCCCTCGCCGGCCGAGGAGGACTGGGACGACGCGCCGCGGGAGCCCTCCTCCCAGCGCTCGAAGCCGGCGGCGATGACGGTGACCCGCACCTCGTCGCCCATGTTGTCGTCGATGACGGCGCCGAAGATGATGTTGGCGTCCGGGTGGGCCACCGAGTGGATGATCTCCGCCGCCTCGTTCACCTCGAACAGCCCGAGGTCGGACCCCCCGGCGATGTTCAGCAGGATCCCCCGGGCCCCCTCGATCGAGGCCTCGAGGAGCGGGCTGGTGATGGCCGCCCGCGCCGCGTTCACAGCACGCCCCTCGCCGCTCGACGCGCCGATGCCCATGATCGCCGTGCCGGCGTTGGTCATGACCATCTTCACGTCGGCGAAGTCGGTGTTGATGAGGCCCGGCACCGTGATGAGGTCGGTGATGCCCCGCACGCCCTGCAGGAGCACCTCGTCGGCCATCTTGAACGCGTTGACCATCGACGTCTTGTCGTTGGACACCGAGAGCAGCCGGTCGTTGGGGATGACGATGAGGGTGTCGACCTTCTCCTTGAGGACCTGGATACCCTTCTCCGCCTGCATCGCCCGGCGCCGGCCCTCGAAGGTGAACGGCCTCGTGACCACGCCGATGGTGAGCGCGCCCACGCCCTTGGCCACCTCGGCCACCACCGGCGCCGCGCCCGTGCCCGTGCCGCCGCCCTTGCCGGCGGTGATGAACACCATGTCGGCGCCCTGGAGCGCCTCCTCGATCTCGCCGCGGTGCTCCTCGGCCGCCTGGCAACCCACCTCGGGGTCGCTGCCGGCGCCCAGCCCACGGGTGAGCTGGCGGCCGATGTCCAGCTTCAGGTCGGCGTCGCTCATGAGGAGCGCCTGGGCGTCCGTGTTGGCGGCAATGAACTCCACGTTGCGGAGCCCGGCGTCGATCATGCGGTTGACGGCGTTCACGCCGCCGCCGCCGACGCCGACGACCTTGATCACGGCCAGGTAGTTGCTCTGTGACGGAACGGTCATGAACTCCCTCGATGCTGGGACGGAAGCCGGCCGTTCGCGATGCTCGGGACGTCACCACCTGCCGGCGAGGGCATGGGCACCGCACCGCCGCGGCCACTGCTCTCAACCTGATGCAGAGGTTGAAGTTTCTCGGGCGACAACGTGACCACACGATACGGGTGGGGCCCCACCAGGTCAAGCAATGGGTGCCCACACGCCCATTGCGGGCCGGGCGACGCCCTCACGACGGGCTCACGACGGGCGAGTCGGGCACGCTCACGTCGATCACGTCGCCGGCCACGAGCGGCGCGCCGGCCAGCATCGCCGCCGTGTCCTCGTACTTCTGGTGGAGCTGGGAGGCGGTGCCGAGATCCACGGTGACCGGGGTCGTCAGGTCGAGGACCACCACGCCGCCCTTCCCCACCTGCACCGTGGCGACCTGGCCGGAGAAGGCCGGCGGCAGGGAGGCGGCCACCCGGAGGCCGGCACCGGCCGCGGTGGGCAGCGTGGTGCCCGGCGCCCCCGGCGCGCCCGGCACCACCAGGTGCACGAGGCCGGTGGGGGGTGTGGCCGCGTCGGCCAGCACCCGGCCGGTCCGGTCCACGAGCGCCCATGGCAGGGCGGGGGGCGCGGCGTCCACCACGGCCACGGGCCGGCGCTCCACCACGGTCACCACCACCCCGTCGGGCCAGTGCCGCGCCACGGTGGCCCGGGCCACCCACGGGAGCCGCTCCAGGCGGGCGGCGGTGGCGCCGGGGTCCACGTCGATCATGGGCGGGTGGTGGGCGAGGCCGGCCACGGCCACGATCTCGGCGGTGGGCGTGTGGGCGGATCCCTCCACCCGCACCACCCGGGCGGCGAGCACCCCGGAATGCAGCAGCGCCCACGCCCCCACCGCCAGGGCCACCACCGCCACCACGAGCAGCAGGAGCCGCAGCCGCCGGCGCCCCTGGCGGCGGGTGACCGCCGACCGGCGGGCGCGGATCCTCGGGT
>JBOGGH010000497.1:0-2760 GCA_050743905.1 Acidimicrobiales bacterium | reverse complement strand
CCGGGGAGCGGGGCGCGCGGTCCCGGGCTCCGGGGAGCGGGGCGCGCGGTCCCGGGCTCCGGGGAGCGGGCCGTCCCGGTTGCGGTGTCGCTACGGATCAAGGCGGGAGCGCCACCCGCCCGGCAAAATGGTCTGGCCGACCTCGATCAGATAGCCATCGGGGTCGCGGATGTAGCAGCGGATCTCGGTCGCGTGCCGTTTCGGCGGCGTGAGGAACTCGGCACCCCGTGCGCTCCAGTCGGCGTACGCCGCCTCGATGTCCGATACCCGGATGTTCATGAAGCTGGTGGCCCGGTCCGGATCGCGCGGCGTTTCGAGCGTGACCGCGGGCTTGTCGTCGGTCGGGCCGCCGCCGACGTTGATGATGATCCAGGTGTTGGCGAGCGCGATATACGACGGTTCCCCTGAAATGACGGTCTTGCCGCCGAGTACCTCGGTGTAGAAGCGGCGGGACCGTTCGACGTCGGCAACGGTGAGGAACTGCGCGACGGCGATCTCGTAGGCGGGCGGGCTGGCCTCAGGCGTCATGCTCATATTCTGCTCATCCGGTCAGTCGGCCTGGTCCAGCGGCGCGCCGGGGGAGTGCTTTCCAGGCGTCACCGCCTGTCGCCGCCGGAGAAGATCTCCAGGAAGAACAGGAAGACGTTCAGGATGTCCAGGAAGATCGAGGCGGCTATCAGCGGCGCCTGGGTGACGTCGGGGTTTCTTCGCACCCGCTGGAAGTCGAACATGGTGAACAAGGCGAAGATCACCAGCCCCAGCACCGAATAGGCCAGGTCACCGCCTGGAATGTGGACGAAGATCAGCACGATGCCCAACACGATCAGCGCGAGCAACGCCCAGAAACCCACCCGCGCGATCGCGGTCAGGTCGCGCCGGGTGGCGTAACCCGCCGCGCCGAAGCCCGCGATGAACAACGCGGTTGCCCCGCCGGCCTCCCACAGAGCCCGCGGATCCATGGCCCCGTAGTAGGCGACCGTTGGCGCCACCGCGATCCCGAGCAGCAGGCCAACGGCGCACAGCAGCGCGACGGTCAGCTCCGTGGATCGCTTCGCCGCGAACCGCATGCCGATCAGCGCGGCGAAGGCCGCGATGAACGCGATGATGCCCACGCCGCCACTGAGGTTGTGGCCCACCCAGGCGCCAAGCGCGAACAAGCCGGCAGTGAGCGCGACATAGCCCATGGTCTGCGAGAACAGCGCGTGAGCCTGGCTGCGGTCCGCAGTTCCCATCTGCCGGTAGGTCATGGTGTCGGTCATAGCGCTCATTTTGACGCATGGGGGCAGGTGCTCGCACCCGGGTAACACCCCGGGTTTTACCCTGGACTCAGCCCTGGTCCAGGATCAGTGACCGGTGGTCAGGCCGCCGTCGATGTGCAGGATCTCGCCGGTGACGTAGGGGGAGGACTCCAGGTAGAGCACCGCGTCGACGATGTCGCTGACCTGGCCGACGCGCCCGAGCGGGGGAAGCTGGCTGCCGAGGTGCTCGTAGCTGTCCGGCGAGTGCATCGGCGTCTGGATGATGCCGGGTGAGACGGCGTTGACCCGGATGCCGCGCGAGGCGTATTCGACGGCCAGCGACCTGGTCGCCGAGGCCAGGCCGCCCTTGGTCAGCGCGGTCAGCACCGACGGCGAGGCGGAGTTCGCGACCTCGGCGACGCTGGCCGTGATGTTGACCACGTGCCCGCCGTCCCGCGTGACCATCTCGGCGACGGCCCGCTGGGTCAGCCAGAAGAAGCCGCCCAGGTTGACGGCGGTGATCAGGGCGTAGTCCTGCGCGGTGTACTCGGTGAACGGCTTGGAGAGGAACACCCCGGCGTTGTTGACCAGCGTGTCGATGCGCCCGAACCGTTCCAGCGCGGCGCCAATGATCCGGTCGGCGGTGGCCGCCTCGGTGATGTCGCCATCGACGGTTAGCAGGTCCGGGTCCGGGCCCCCGGACGGCTTGAACGTGCGGGCGCTGGCCACCACCGCCCATCCCCGCCCGCGGTACCCGGCGACCAGGCCGGCGCCGATGCCCTGTGACCCTCCGGTGATGATGGCCACCTTGCGGCTGGTCTCCATGAGCCTCCCCTGACGGCCTCAAACCCAAGGCCACCTGCAGAAATAGCCTGGGCCTGAGCCTGGTTGTACATGTTGTGTACGATGCGCCCGCATCCAGCGGGCGGCACCTCAGCAAAGGATCCCACGTGTCAGACAACAACTACCGCAAGGACCCCGAGGCCGTCTCTCAGCTGACGCCCGATCAGTATCAGGTCACCCAGTGCAGCGCCACCGAGCCGGCGTTCCGCAACGAGTACTGGGACAGCCATGAGCCCGGCATCTACGTCGACGTCGTGTCGGGCGAGCCGCTGTTCGCGTCCGTCAACAAGTTCGACAGCGGCACCGGCTGGCCGAGCTTCACCGCGCCGATCGACCCGGACAACGTCGTCGAGAAGCGGGACTTCAGCCACCTGATGCTCAGGACCGAGGTCCGCTCCAGCCACGGCGACAGCCACCTGGGCCACCTCTTCAAGGACGGCCCGAGGGACGCCGGAGGCCTGCGCTACTGCATCAACTCGGCCTCGCTTCGCTTCATCCCGCTCGATGACCTCGAGCGCGAGGGGTATGGCGAGTACCGGAAGCTGTTCGACAGCGTTACCGACACCAAGGCAACCGACACCAGGAGCGCATCATGACCACCGAGAAGGCAATCCTCGCCGGCGGCTGTTTCTGGGGCGTGCAGGATCTGATCCGCAAGCTCCCCGGCGTGATCACGACC
>JBOGGH010000496.1:0-2766 GCA_050743905.1 Acidimicrobiales bacterium | reverse complement strand
CGGGTGGTAGGACCAGCAATCCAGCCTCCCGACGATGCCGATCTCGCGATCGCACCTTACGTTCGCCATATGGCAAAACAGGCGACGAGGGTGTCGACGACGCTCGAAAACTGGACAGTGACGACGCTCGAAAAGTGAACACTCAACGATTGGAGAGTGATCACTTTGGAGGACTGGGCATTGATCAGGAGGCTCGCGGCGGAAGGTGTGCCGAAGGCCCGCATCGCTGAGCGGTTGGGGGTCTCCCGGACGCCGGTTGTGAAAGCGGTCCAGTCCGAGTCGCCTCCCCACTACGAGCGCCGCCCGAGGGCGACGACGTTCACGCCCTTTGATGCGCGGGTGCGGGTGCTGCTCGAGGACGATCCGGAGCTGCCGGCGGTTGTGATCGCCGAGCGCGTCGGATGGACCGGGTCCCTCACCTGGTTCCGACAGAACGTGAAGCGTCTGCGCCCCGAGCATCGCAAGATCGATCCGGCGGATCGCCTCGCCTGGGAGCCAGGCGACGCGGCGCAGTGCGACCTGTGGTTCCCGCCGAAGCCAGGATCGAGTTTGTGGACCCTACAGGGATTGCTGTCCCGCGCTTTCCTGCAGCGGAGACCGGACAGCAGCAGCGGAGGACTGAGCGGGGTCCAGACCCCTGGAAGCGTGGGTCTGGGCCCACCCTGAAATGGGGCCTGGACGGCTATCCGAACAGCACCGATTTCCTTACGGTCAGATGTAGCTGGGCCGCTCGGGTCCAGGGACCAGAGGAGGTCGAAATGCTGTTCCTGTTCATCATCCGCCGTTTGAGCCCCCGGTCCCGGGCAATCATTGGGGTCACGTTGACCCTCGCCGGGCTGGCCCTGCTCGCAGTGGCGGCGACCGTCGCATCGTGGCTGGTCGTCCACGGCAGCATCATCACCGCGCTCGGCGTTGCCTTCTGCGTCGCGGCCTACACGGGGCACAAGAAGGCCCAGGCGGCCCAAGAGGCTCCCGCTCAGGCGCGTCACGCCGCTCCGGTCGGTTCGTAGGGAGCCGGGTGCGAGGATGATCACCATGTCGTCGGGTCCGTCACGGTGGCTACGGGGCACCGCTACTGGTTATTGGCGGTCGGCCGTCGTGGTCGCCGTGGCGGGCATCATCCCGGCGCTGACCGTGGCCGTCGCGGTGTTCGGGGTGTCTTTCAGTCGGTCCTGGTCGGCCAATCTCCACGCCGCCGTGCTCGTCCGCTTGGTAGCCGCGATCGGGGAATGGGCGATGGCGGCGCTGTGGACGGCTGTGGCGTTCAGCGTGGCGATGACTTTGCTGGGGCGGCCGACCACTCAGTTCCTGCGCCGCTGTGCCGGCCGCTGGCTCGGGGTCGAGATCCCCTCGCCCTACCGGGCGGCCCGGCCGATCACCAAGATGTCGACCGGGCACTGGTGGGACGGTCACGGCTACCACGAGACCGAGCGGGAGGCGAAGGTCGATGCCTGGCTCATGGACCACAGCCTGGTCCGTTCAATCCGCAGCGGCGATCGTGACCCACAGTTGCTGCGAGACGTGGTGTGGCAGGCGGTGGCGGCCGTCACGTTGGTGCCGGTTGCCGCCTTTCCCCTCCTCTTCGCGGCGGGGGCCGTCTACGCCGCGGTGGCCGCGCAGTCGACGCTGTGGATCACGCTGGCCGTGGCCAGCCTGGCCTGCACCCCGTTCGCGTGGAGGATCCTCTCCCCTGTCGGGTCGCGATACCTGGCCTCGGACCCGAACGCCGCGGCCGAAGAGCAGGTGGCCCGACTGAAGGTCATCCGGGCCGATCTCACCCAGACCCAGGCGGCCGAACTGGAACGAATCGAGCGCAGCCTCCATGACGGCGCCCAGGCCCGCATGGTGGCCCTGGGCATGCACCTGAGCGCGGCGGAGCGGCTCGTTGACACCGACCCCGAACAGGTCAAGCAGATCCTGCGCGAGGCGCGCGCTTCGTCGGTGATCGCCCTCGACCAGCTACGGAGCCTGGTCCGGGGCATCAACCCTCCGGTCCTGGTCGAGCGGGGCCTGGTAGACGCCATCCGGGCCCTCGCCCTCGACGCCCCCATCGAGGTCGATGTCGCCAGCACCTTGATCGGCCGCCCCGAGCAGCCCATCGAGGCGGCCCTGTACTTCGCCGTCGCTGAACTGCTCACCAACGTCGTCAAGCACTCCCATGCCATCCATGCCGTCGTCGAGCTGTCCCACGGCGGCGGTGTTCTCCGGGCCATGGTGTCCGACGACGGGAGCGGTGGAGCGGCAGCCACCCCCGGGTCGGGACTGGACGGCATCGCCCGCCGGGTGACGGCCTTCGAAGGACAGGTAGACATCGACAGCCCGGCCGGCGGACCGACCCGGCTTACCTTGACGGTGCCATGCGAATTGTCCTAGCCGAAGACCTCTTCCTCCTCCGCGACGGCCTCGTCCGCCTGCTCGAGGCCTACGGTCATTCGGTCATCGCCGCCGTCGAGACCGGACCGGCCGCCCTCGACGCCCTTGTCGATCTGCGACCGGACGTGGCCATCCTCGACGTGCGCCTGCCCCCCACGTTCAGCGACGAGGGACTGCAGGCCGCGCTCGCCGCCCGTCGGGAGATCCCCGGCCTGCCCGTGCTGATCCTCTCCCAACACGTCGAGCAGCTCTACGCCCGAGAGCTCATCGCCGACGGACAGGGCGGCGTCGGCTACCAGCTCAAGGACCGGGTGATGGACGCGGAACAGTTTCTCGATGCCCTGGACCGGGTGGCCGGGGGCGGCACGGCGCTCGATTCGACTGTGGTGGCCA
>JBOGGH010000495.1:0-2771 GCA_050743905.1 Acidimicrobiales bacterium | reverse complement strand
CAAGCTCGCGGCGAGCCCTTGTGATCCGGTTCTCGTCACGCCGGCTCATGGCGCCCCTCGACCGACAATCCACCACCGCATGTCTGTCACTCTATACGATGACAGGCATGCCGGCAACAAGGTCGGGCCCCTTCGAGCTCGTGAGCGAGAAGCTCGGAGGCCTCCCCATCCTCGACCACTTCTTGTCAGAGATCGGCTTCGACGAGCGTCTCGGTCGCCATCTGCCCAAAGACGACCAGCGCCTGCGGCTCTCGCCCGGACAGGTGGCAGGCGTTCTCGTGCGCAACATCATGGTCCGACACCGCCCCCTCTACGCGATCGGCGAGTGGGCCGCCCCCTTCGCCCCCGCCCTCTTGGGGCTCTCTTTGGGCGACGCGGTCCACCTCAACGACGACCGGGTCGGGCGAGCGCTCGACCGGCTCTTCGACGCCGACCGGGCGAGCCTTTTGACCGAGACCGTGCTTGCTGCGGTCGGCGCCTTTGGGATCGACTGCAACGAGCTCCACAACGACTCGACCACGGTCAGCTTCACCGGCGGCGCCTACGAGGCCGCCCCACGCGGGGCCAAGAAGGTCCCCGTCGTCACCTATGGCCACAACAAGACATTTCGCCCGACACTGCGACAGCTCGTCTACGTCTTGACGGTGTCCTCCGACGGGGCGGTGCCCGTGGCCCTGCGCATCGAAGACGGCAACACGAACGACGACACGACCCACGTGCCCACCTGGGACGCGCTCCGAGCGCTCTTCGGCCATGCGGGCTTCTTGTACGTCGCGGACGCGAAGCTCTGCTCGTCGGCTGCGATGCGTCACATCGACGCAAACGGCGGGCGCTTTGTCACCGTCGTCCCGCACGGGCGCAGAGAGGACCGCTACTTCAAGGACTGGATCCAGACCCATGCGCCCACCTGGCAAGAGGCGCTCCGGCTCGAAGGTGAGCGCGAAGGGGACGACGAGCGCGTCTGGCGCACCTTCGAGGCGCCGGTGCCGTCTTCTGACGGCTACCGGGTGATATGGGTCCACTCCTCCGACAAGGCAGCGCGCGACGGCGCAGGCCGCAGCGCAGCCATCGACAAGGGGCTCGTTGCCATCGAGGCGCTCGAGGCGCGCATCACCTCCCCGCGCGCACGGCTGCGGACGTTGGTCGCAGTGGAGGAGGCCGCAAGAGGAGCGCTGAAGGAGGCGGGCGCGCTCCGCTGGATCACGGTCAGCGTGAGCGAGGAGAAGGTGCAGACCTACTCCCAAGAGCGCCGGGGCCGGCCCGGCGACAAGACCCGCTACCGGCGCCACGACAAGTCGGTCTTCCACGTGAGAGCGGAGCTGAACGCAGACGCCATCGCCTACGACGCGCGCTGCGACGGGCTCTACCCCCTCATCACGAACGACCGGGTCATGACTCCGGCCCAGGTGCTTGCCGCCTACCGCTACCAGCCGAACCTCGAGCGCCGCCACCACGTCTTGAAGGGCCCCCAGGAGGTGGCGCCGGTCTTCTTGGAGACCCCGCATCGGATCGAAGCCCTGCTCACCTGCCACTTCTTCGCCCAGCTCGTCGAGGCGCTCATCGAACGCGAGATCCGCGCCGCGATGCATGCCCAGGGTCTCCGGGGGATCGCGCTCTACCCCGAGCTGCGGAACTGCCCGGCACCCTCGGCAGCTCGCGTCCTCGAGATCTTCGACGACGTCGAGCGCAACTACTTGATGCGCGACGACGAGGTCGTCCAGGTCTTCGAGCCCGAGCTCACTGAGCTGCAGCTCCAGGTGCTCGACCTGCTCCACGTCCCGCACGGGGCCTACCTGTCGAGCCGCTCCGCCTGACTGGCGGTGGGGGGAGATAACTGCCTCGAGAAGTGCGGAACGTCAGCTTGAAGGGCGAGCCCGGAGGAGACGGGTCCGGTGACGACGGGGGATCGCGCACGGTATGGTCCTGGACTCGCCGGGCGTGTGGCCGCCGGTCGCCTCACGCCATTCAACGGAGTCGGTGCTCGGTATCAGGCCAGATCCCCTGGTGGGACCAGCACTGTGGCCGGGTGGCCGTGCTTGGTGATCGTCGCCACCCGGACCGCTTCGAGATGGACGTGTCGGCAACTGTGCCGGCTTGGTCAGAGGTCCTCCGCGTCGTCCTCCACGTTGCCGACCTCGTCGTCGGTCATGGGGCGATCGGGGCACCGTCGGGGTGGTCCTGTCCTTCCGTAAGGGGTACCCCTGACCATCTCGCCCGAGACGGAGCTGGCGGTCCCCAAGCGTCACCCGCCGGAGCCGGGGCCGAGCACGGCGTGTCCGGGCAAGAGACATGTATACGCCATCGAAATACTGACGTATACTGATAGTCGTGCGACGGACCCAGTTCTATCTAGACGAGCAGGTCGACGAGCAGCTCCGCCAGCGGGCAGCAGCGGAGGGGAGATCAGCCGCTGCCGTCATCCGCGAGGCTCTCAACTCGTACCTCCGCCGAGGCCCTGTCGACGCCGAAGAGGAGGATCCCATCCGGGCCATGGCCGGCACCCTTCGGGGGTTGCCTGCCGATGCAGCGGCCGAGCACGACCGCGAGCTCTACGGTGAGCACGTCGATCCGTCCCGGACGCAAGTCAACCGGTGAGCACGGTCTTCGTGGATACCAGCGGCTGGATCGCGCTGCTCAGTCATGACGATCGGTTGCACAGCCGGGCCATGTCTCGATATGACGAGCTCACCCACGACGGCAGCCGCCTGCTGACGAACAACTACGTGGTCGACGAGACCGCCACCCGACTGCGCTACGGGCTCGGGCTCGCG
>JBOGGH010000494.1:0-2781 GCA_050743905.1 Acidimicrobiales bacterium | reverse complement strand
CCCGCCGGCGCGGCGTCCTCGCTCGCCGCACCGGCGTCGCCCTCCGTGCCGCGGCTCGCCCCCTCGGCCGCGCCGTCCGCCGTGCCGCCGGACACCACCACAGTCCGCATCGCCATGACCGAGAACAACGGCGACAACGTGGTCGTGTACTCGCCGGGCGGGGTCTCGGCGCCGGGCGTGGCCACCAGCCCGGCGGTGCTCTTCGTGCAGCAGTCGGCGTCCGCCGGGACGTGGAAGGTCTACGCCGGGCCCACATGCGCCGGGGGGGCGGCCGGGGCCACATGGCACCCGGTCACCACAGGGCAGGTGAAGCCCACGGCGAGCCCGGTCACCACCTCCGTGCCCCTCCAGCTCTGCGTGGCCGGCGGCAACACCACGGTGGACGGCACCCTCACCGCGCTCTACAACTCGACAGGGGCCGCCCGGACGGTGAACACCCTGCCCCTCGAGACCTACGTGGCCGACACGGTGCCCGGCGAGTCGCCGTCGTCCTGGGCCACACTCGGCGGTGCCGGCCCCCAGGGCCGCGACTGGGGCTTCCAGGAGCTGGAGGCCCAGGCGGTGGCGGTGCGCTCCTACGTGCTGGCCGACCTGGGCGGCTACGGCGGCTACGCCGACACCTGCGACCTCACCTGCCAGACCTACCGGGGCACGGCGTACGTCAGCCCGGCCAGCGTGGCCGCCGCCAACGACACCGCCGGCCAGGTCATGTTCATGCCGGACGGCTCGATCGCCACCACCGAGTACTCGGCGTCCACCGGCGGCTACACGTCCAGCGCCACAGAGGAGTCGCCGTTCACCCCCGTGCCCGACACAGGCGACGGGGTGAGCGGCAACACCCACCACAACTGGTCGGCCACGGTGGCCAACCACTGGCCGCAGGTGGGCACCATGACGGGGATCGCCGTCACCCAGCGCAACGGCCTCGGGACATGGGGCGGCCGGGCGGTCTCGGTGGTGGTGCAGGGCACGTCGGGCACAGCGTCCATGACCGCCGCACAGTTCGTGGCGGCCACCACAGGCACAGGGGTCCAGTCCAACTGGTTCACGGTCTCCGGCGTGAGCGGCGGCACGGCCACGCTGCAGGGCCACGGCTGGGGCCACGGGATCGGCATGGGGCAGTGGGGCGCGCTGGGCTACGCCACCGGCCAGGACAACGGCCAGGGGAACTGGACCTACCAGCAGATCGTGGGCCACTACTACGGCCCGGCCACCCTCGGGAACCTCTCGGGCCCCCCGGCGCCGGTGGGGGCGAGCGGCGGGACCGGCGGCTACTGGCTGTCGGCGGCGGACGGCGGCATCTTCAGCTTCGGCGACGCCTCGTTCGACGGCTCCATGGGCGGGCGGCCGCTCAACCAGCCGATCGTGGGCATGGCCGCCACCGCGGACCACGGCGGGTACTGGGAGGTGGCCTCCGACGGCGGCATCTTCAGCTTCGGCGACGCCTCGTTCGACGGCTCCATGGGGGGCCGGCCGCTGAACGAGCCGATCGTGGGCATGGCCGCCACCCCGGACGGCGCCGGCTACTGGGAGGTGGCCTCCGACGGCGGGATCTTCGCCTTCGGCGACGCGCAGTTCTACGGCTCCATGGGCGGCCAGCCGCTCAACCAGCCGGTGGTGGGCATGGCCGCCACCCCGGACGGCGCCGGCTACTGGCTGGTGGCGGCGGACGGAGGCATCTTCGCCTTCGGCGACGCCCGGTTCCAGGGCTCCACCGGCGCCATCCACCTGGACAAGCCGATCGTGGGCATGGCCGCCACCCCGGACGGCGGCGGCTACTGGCTGGTGGCGGCGGACGGCGGGGTGTTCACCTTCGGGGACGCCGGCTTCGCCGGCTCGGCGGCCGGGACGCCCGGGGGCAACGGCGCCACCGCGCTGGTGGCCACGGCCAGCGGCCACGGCTACCTGGTGGTGACGGCCTCGGGCCGGGTGACCGCCTTCGGGGACGCACCCCAGCTCGGCGACCTCACAACAGCGGTGCCCGGCTACGGCGGCCACGTGGTGGGCGCCGCCGGCGTCCCCGGCTGAGCGCCGTGCTGGCTGAGCCGGCGCGTCAGACCGGCGGCGCGGCGGCGGCCACCGCCTCCAGCCGGGGGAACCGCCGCAGGCGGCCCACCGAGCCCAGCCGCCCGGCGTCCACGCCGTGGTCGGCGGCGTGCAGCAGCCGGAGGTCGCCGCGGCTGTTGCCGTAGGCCCAGAGCTCGGGGGGCGGTGAGCCGTTGCCGTGGAGCCCCTCGGCCCGCAGCCAGCCGGCCAGCCGGGCGTACTTCTCGGCGCCCCGGCAGTTCTGCCCCTCGAACCGGCCGGTGAGCAGCCCGCCGCCGACCTCGAGGCGGGTGGCCAGCGCGCCGTCGGTGCCCAGGAGCTCGCCGGCCACCCGCACGTAGTACTCGGGCGAGGCGGAGACGATCACCACCCGGTGGCCCTGCTTGCGGTGCCACTGGATCCGGTCGTGGACCTCCGGCCGGAGCCGCCGCCGGAGGTGGTCCTCGGCAAAGTCGGCGGCCGTGCCGGCCACGCGGTGGGCGGGCAGGCCGGCGAGGAGGCGCATGAAGAGCGCCTGCTTGCCGGCGTCGGCCGAGGGCCCGCCCAGCAGGGCGCCCCGGGCCAGGCTCGGCGCCAGGCGGACGAGCGCCGCCGCCACCGGGAGGGGGCCGCGGAGGCGGAGCAGGAACCGCAGCTCGCTCCCGCCGCGGGCGATCGTGCCGTCGAAGTCGAAGGCGGCCACCACCGGGACCTCCGCACCGTCCCGGTGGCCGGCGGCGGCGCTCACAGGGACGC
>JBOGGH010000493.1:0-2783 GCA_050743905.1 Acidimicrobiales bacterium | reverse complement strand
CCCGGGGCATCGGCCTGCTCGAGTTCCACCAGATCGACCGGGCCCGCGACGCCGGCCGCCAGGCGGGCGAGGCCGTGGTGGCCGCCCTGCGGGAGCGGGCCTAGCGATCCCGTCCCCACTGCGCGATGCGGGCCACCGCCTCGCGGTAGCCCACGTCGATCAGCACCTCGGCCGCCTTGAAGTCGAACATCCCGAACCCCGAGACGTCCGGCCGGACGAGGAGGTCCGGCTGGTGGTCGGCGACGAGCTCTCGCTGGACCTGGATGCTGGCCAGGTCCTTGGCCCGCATCAGCACGCCCATGGCGAGCGGGAGGGGGGACGGCCGGGCGCGCCGGCGGAACCGCTCCACCAGCAGTCTCCAGCCGGACGGCGTCTCCTCGTAGCCCTCGGGCGCGCCGTACTCCACGGGGACCGAGAGGTCCACGGCCACCACCGGGCCCCGGCCCAGCCGCCGGCGCATCACGTCCACCGGCAGGTTGTTGAGCACCCCGCCGTCCACGAGGAAGTCGGTGCCCATGCGGACCGGGGGAAAGACGCCGGGGAGCGACAGGCTGGCCCGGACGGCGGTCGCCATGGGCCCCCGGTCGTGCACCACCGTCTCGGCGCGGGTGAGGTTGGCCGACACGCAGAAGTACGGGAGCCAGCACTGCTCGATGGCCACGTCGCCGAAGTAGCGCGGGTCCTCGAGGAGCCGGCGCACCCGCCGGGCCGAGCTGAACGAGAGCACCGGGAGCGTGGGCGAGAAGAGGTTCCCGCTGCGCACGAGGGCCGTGGTGGCCCGCTCCCTACGGGTCTCGTGGTCGAGGTCCATGGCCCGGAGCCCGGCCATGATGGCCCCGATGCTCGTGCCGCCCACGGCGTCCACCTCGACGCCCGCCTCGTCCAGTGCCTGCATCACGCCCAGGTGGGCGAACCCCCTGGGCCCGCCCCCGCCGAGCACCAGCCCCAGCCCCTGGCCGGTGAGGAGGCGGGCCACCCGGGCGACGTCGGAGCGGCGCCCCTCCCGGAGGTGGAGGACCGGCACGTCGCCCACCAGCGAGCGCCAGGCGTCCACCGGTCCCGGCAGCGTGCGGTGGGCGGGGTGCACGAGGACCAGGGTGACGGTGCCCGAGCGTGCGCGCTCCTCGAGCTCCCCGGCGAGGGCCGCCGGGAGGGTGGGGCGGCGGTCGCCGGCGTCGGCCACCACCACCACCCGGTCGCTCTGCGTGGCGCACCAGCGCTGCCAGGCGTCCGGGCCGGCACCGGCGTCGTAGAGCACGTAGCGGTACGACCGTTCCAGCCGGTGGCCCCACCGCACCCGCTCTCCGGGCGGCGGCACGTCGGCCGCTCCCGCCAGGACGGTGGGCGACCGGGCCCCGAGGACGTCGCGGACGCCGGCGGCGAGGGAGGCCACCGGGCCCGGGCCGGAGACGCCGAAGAACGACACGGCCAGCACGCGCTCGCCGGCCGACGGGTCGGGCCCGGCCACGAGCCGGTCGACCACGATGCGGGCCACCTGCCGGAGCCAGCCGGGGTCGTCCCCGGCCAGGCGGTCGAGCTCGCCGGTGGGCACCACCAGCAACTCGCTGTCCCGGAGCGCGCGGACCCCGGCGGTCCGCCGCTCGCCGGTGAGCACGCCGATCTCCCCGAAGACCTGGCCCCGCGACATCTCCCGCGGGGTGGCCCGGCCGCCCACGAACGCCTGGAGGCGGCCGCCCAGGACCACGAAGAGCGCGTCCGCCGGGTCGCCCTCGTGCACGCACCACTCGCTGGCGGCCACCTGGCGGGTGGGGCAGCGCGCCAGGAGCCCGTCGACCTCCTCCGGGCCGAGCCCGGCGAAGAGGGGGATGCCGGCCAGGAGGGTGCGGGGGTCGTCATCCGGGCCGCCGTTCGGGCTTTCCGTGGCACCACCGTTCGGGCCGCCGTCGGCCGGCACCGCCCCGCCGGGCGGGTCCCGCGGCGCCCCGGGCGCGGGAGGGCCAGGTGCTGACCACCCCCCGCGCGCCGTCGGTTCGACGATCCCCAAGGCCGCTCCAGAGCACTCTGCGGAACGCAGCCGGCCAACGCTAGCGCGGGCTCGGCGGCGGTGGCGGCCGCAGGTACACTGCCCGGCGTGCGTCGCCCGCGATCCCGTCCAGGCCAGCCGCCCGGCGGGCGTCCCGCCTGACGGCCGGCGTGGTGGCCACGGGCAGCGCGGCACCAGCGGAACGGCGCGCCATCATCTCGGGCATCGGCCAGTCCCAGGTGGGGCGGCGGCTGGACCGCTCGGACCTCGACCTCACCGTCGAGGCGTGCCTGGCGGCCGTGGCCGACGCCGGCCTGGACCGCGACCAGATCGACGGCCTGGCCACCTACCCCGGCATGGGCCTCGGCACCCCGGGGTTCGCCGGGCCGGGCACGCCCGAGGTGCAGGACGCCATGCGGCTGCGGCTCTCGTGGCACGACGGCGGCGGCGAGGGTCCCGGCCAGATACGCGCGGTCATCGCCGCCTGCCTGGCGGTGGCCGCCGGGCTCGCCCGGCACGTGCTCGTCTACCGCACCGTCACCGAGTCCACCGCCCAGGGCGGCGGCGGCCGGAAGGGCATCGGCGGCAGTGGCGGGGGTGGGGGTGGGGGTGGGGGTGGGGGTGGGGGTGGGGGTGGGGGTGGGGGTGGGGGTGGGGGTGGGGGTGGGGGCGTGCCCAAGTTCTCGGGGTTCCTCCAGTGGTACCTGCCGTTCGGCGCCGTCTCCGCCGTGAACTGGATCGCCCTGGTGGCCCAGCGCCGGGTGGAGGAGTTCGGCCTGACCCGCGAGCAGCTCGCGCA
>JBOGGH010000492.1:0-2789 GCA_050743905.1 Acidimicrobiales bacterium | reverse complement strand
GCGCTAGGCCGTGGCGGTCCCCGAGCGGGTGCCGGCGACCTCGCCGCTGCCGACCGACCCCACGGTCTGGCGCAGCGCGGCCGAGCTGGACCGCCGGGCCCAGGAACTCGACCGCCGGCTCGCCCGGGTCGAGCGCGACACCCGGCCCCGCCCGGTCATGGACGACGCGACCTGGCAGGCGGCCAACGCCCGGGACCACGAGGCGGCGGCCGAGGCCCGGGAGCGGGCGGCCGGCCACCGGGAGGAGGTGGCCCGCATGGAGGCCGGACGACCCGCCCTCGTGCGCTCGGCCACCGACGACTTCCTCGCCGCTCACGAGGCCGCCCGGACCATTGAGGACGGCCCGGGACGGTTCCGCCACCGCGCCGGTCGGGTGGACGATGCCCACGCCCTGCGCCGCCAGGTCGCCGCCCGCTGGTTCGGCCACCAGCTCCCCGGTGCCCGGCGGAGCGACGAGGCGGTGCGCAGCGCGGCCGCAGAGGCCGCCGACCGCACCCTCGCCCGGCACCTGGACCACCACCGCCGGGCGGCCGCCCGAGATGAGCGCGGGGCGGCACGCCTCGACGGCATCGTGGCCGCCCGGGACGAGGCCCAGCACGAGGCGCGCCGAGTGAACGAGCTGGGGGCTGCGACGCGCCAGCGGCGCATGGCCCCGATCGAGCAGGACCGAGAGGAGCTGGACCACGACCGGGGAGTGCGCGCGGAGCGGACGGCCACCATGGCCCCCGTAGAGATCGACGCCGCCGACGCCGCCCGGGACACCTACCTCACGACCGAGACGATCTCCCACGTGGTGGAGGCGAGCATCGCCCCCGGGCGCATCGTCCTCGGCCCGACCGTTGAGCCCCCCACGATGGAGCCGCCCGGCATCGAGATGGACGGTCCGGGGCCGGAGCTGTAGGGGTCCGGGACCCTAGACGAGTGATTCCAAGGGATCGCCACCCTGTGACGATCCACCACCGTCGCGAAAAAGGTGTCCAAGATCGGCGTTGCTCAAAGCCACTTCGACCTTGGAGGTCTGATGGACGCCGACCTGGACACCCTGTGCACTGCACTCTACGTCTGTGTGGACGACGAACTGAAGACCCGTCCCGAGCTGGCCCGATGGCGCCCGGCCGTCGGGATCGCCCCCAAGCTCTCCGACGCCGAGCTGGTCACGCTGTCGGTCGTCCAGGCCCTGCTCGGCTTCAGCTCCGAGACCCGGTTCCTGCGCTTCGCCGGGGCCCACCTCTCGCACCTGTTCCCCTACCTGCCCAACCAGTCCGGCTACAACAAGCGCCTCCGGGCGGCCACCGGCCAGCTCCAGGCCCTCATCCGCTCCCTCGGTCGCCAGACGACGCTGTGGTCCGACGACACCTGGATGGTGGACTCGACGCCGGTCGAGTGCGGACGATCGCGCGAGACCGCCAAGCGCAGCGACCTGGTGGGCTTCGCCGGCTACGGCTACTGCGCCAGCCACTCCCGCTACTTCTGGGGGCTGCGGCTCCACCTGGTCACGACCCCGGCCGGCCTGCCGGTCGCCTTCGCCCTGGCCAACCCCAAGGCCGACGAGCGCGAGGTGCTGCGGGACATCTTGGCGATCGAGCCCGAGCTGCTCGGGGACCGTCCCGGCCAGGTCGTTCTGGCCGACAAGGGGTACCGCAGCGCCGAGCTCGAGGCCTTCTTGGCCGATCACGGCGCACGCTTGGTCCGCCCGGCCATGCGGGGCGAGGACCCGCGGCCCGGCGCCCGGTTCTTGAAGCCCCTCCGCCAGGTCATCGAGTCGGTCAACGACACGCTGAAGGGTCAGCTCGATCTCGAGCGCCACGGCGGGCGGACGCCGAACGGGGTCGTCGCCCGGGTCCTGCAACGGCTGCTTGCCCTGACCGCGGTCATCTGGCACAACGACCGCATCGGTGCCCGACCCCATCGGTCCCTGCTGGCCTACGACCACTGATCCCTTGGAATTGATCATCTAGGCGGGCTCGCCGTGGGGGGCGTTGGCCACCCCCCTGCGCCAGTAGGACTTCGGGGAGAGCTGGTCGGGGGCGAGCCCCCGTCCCTCCAGGATCTTGCGCATGGCGGCCACGGTCCGGAGCTCGCCGGCCAGGTAGGCGTGGCCCCGACCGGGGGGCAGCGCCACGTCGGCGACCGCGTCCACCAGCGCCGTGCCTTCACCCGCGGGCCGGCCGTCCCGGTGCAGCCAGCGCACGGTGCCACCCAGTAGCTGCTGGTCGCCGGCGTCCGGGACCTCCACCACGACCACGGTGGTGGCCTCAGGGCCGAGCGACTCCACCATGGTGGCGACGGCCGGGAGCGCCGACTCGTCCCCGCAGAACAGGTGCCAGTCGGCGCCGGGGGCCACGGTGATCTTGCCCCGGGGGCCGATCGCCTCCACCCGGTCGCCGGGCCGGGCGGCTGCGGCCCAGCGGGCGCCGGGGCCGTCGCCGTGGACTACGACCTGCAGCTCCACGGTGCGGGCTGCCCGGTCGAGGCGGCGGATCGTGTAGCGGCGGCGGACGCGGTCGGGGGGCACGGTCACCATGAGATCCTGGCCCGGCCGGTGCTCGAGCCGGTCCAGCCCGTCGGCGGTGAGCACGAGCCGCTGCATGGACGGCGTCACCCGGCCGGCCTCCACCACCGACAGGTCGAAGGCGGCGACGCCCGGCAGGCGCTGCAGCAGGGCGGAGGTGTCGAGGGGTTCCGCCATCGCCGCCCAGCCTAGAGAAGCCGGAGCTGCTCGCCGGCGGCCACCCGCCGCGCCACCGCCGACGGGTGCCGTGCCACGTCCCCGTCGGCGGGTCCGGCAC
>JBOGGH010000491.1:0-2792 GCA_050743905.1 Acidimicrobiales bacterium | reverse complement strand
GCGATGCGGTCGACCGACCCGAGGAGGGAGGCGGCGCCGGCGTCCGCCGCGGCCGCTTCCACCGCCCGGGCCATCAGCTCCACCGGCTCGGCACCGGCCGTGCCCCGGCCGCCGGCCGTGCCCACGCCCACCAGGACCGGCGTCCGGTCGTCCACGGTCACGTGGCGGGGACGGCGGGAACGCTGCCGGTGGCGGGAGCGCCGCCGGGGACGGCGGGCCGGTCGGGCTGGTCGCCGAGGTAGAGGAACCCGGAGGCCTCGTCGCGGTGCTCGATGTCGGCGGCGCGCAGGGCCTGGCCCCAGTCGCCCAGGCGGTCGGGCGCCGTCTCCTCCATGCCGTGGTCGGCCACCAACAGGACGGCGGTGCGGTGGAGCGCGCCGCGGCGCTCGATCGAGGCCAGGATCTCGCCCAGTCGGGCGTCGGTGTCGCGCAGGGCGGCGGCGGCGATCTCCGAGTAGGGGCCGCCCTCGTGGAAGGCGCTGTCGGTGAGGGAGAAGCTGACCCACGTGAAGGTGGGCAGGGGAAAGGTCGTCCCCAGGAGCTCGCCGCCCCAGACGCCGGTCGCCTGGATCACGGCCGCGGCGTCCGCCATGGAGCCCCAGCGGTAGTCGGCGCTCGTTCCCAGCCAGGCGAGGTTGGCGTGCGGCGGCGGGTCCGGCACCACCGTCATGAGCTGGCGTATGTCCCGCCGGCGCATGGGCTCCATGGTGGAGAAGTCGGCGCCGAGGTCCGCCGGCTCGTTGACGGCCACGGTCACCGCGTCCGGCCGGTGCCGGTGGACGGCCTCGTGGACGGTCTCCACCCCGGGGAACAGCCAGCGCATGGACTCCTGCCAGGTGGCCGGGGACTCGGTGACCACCTGCCGGCCGGCGTTCCTGTCGTACCAGGCGTTGTGGAGCACCCCGTGGTGGCCGGGGTGCGCGCCGGTGTTCAGCGTGGTGTGGTTGGCCAGGGTGACGGTGGGCAGGGAGGCGATCGCGCCGTGGGCCAGCGCCGTGCCCCGCTCGATCAGGCTCCGGACGTGCGGGAGCTCGCCGTCGGCCGCCGCCTGGTAGAGCGCGTCGGCGTTGGCCCCGTCTATCAGCACCACCACCACGTGGTCGGCGGTGCCGGTGCTGTCGAGGATCTCCGTCAGGACGCGGCCGTCCTGGACGGCGAGGTGGTGGCCCGGCCGGGGGAGGCCCCCGGGCCCCGCCGTGCCACACGGGGGAAGGCCGAGCAGGGCGAGGACCGTGGGGGCCACGTCCACCGCCCGGGCCTCGTAGAGGCCCGGCTCCGGCATCGACAGCACCATCTCCACGATCCCCCCGAGCTCCGGGGAGCAGAGGACGTCCAGGGCGCGCCGCCGCAGGTCCGTGGAGCGGCGGTCGTCCCGGTTCACCGGATGGATGCTACGTGGCGGTGCAGGGGAGGCCGGAGGCGCCCGTACAGCCGCCCGCCGTGGCGAGCGGTCCACGGGGCGGGACGTGCGCGGACCTGGGAGCCGATGCACCCGTACGTTGTGAGCGTGCAACTTTCGGGGGAGATCCCCAGCTCGTCGGTTGCAAAGAATTTGCAGAATTCATGAAGGGTGAGAGAAAACAGCGTTTTCTAGAGAATTGCTGGCAAATCTTCATCTTCGTCTGGATAATGACGATTGCAGCTCGGGCTGAGCCGCCGGGACAAGCCGCAAAGTTAAAAGATAACTGCGCTTTTCCTGAAGAGGAGGGGAGGACTCTGTGAAATCGCTCGCTCGGTCGTTCATCGCGGCCTTCGTTTCGCTCGCCACGGTGATGCTTGTCACCGCCGTGGGCACGACCTCGGCGCTCGCCAGCACGTCCGCGTCCGGTACCGCGTGGTCGTCACTGCAGCAGTCGGCGCTGAAGGCGGCCTCGGGCTCCGAAGGCGCGGGGGCGCTGAGCATGGTGGGAACGCCCGGCTCGGTCAGCTACTCCACGGCGGACACCGCCACAGGGCCGGTCTCCCTGGCCCAGCAGACGATCGTGGCCTCGAACGGGACAGGGCAGGTCGTCCTCGTCCTGGCGTTCCTCGGGGGGAAGCAGCTCATCGTGAACGAGCTCAGCGAGTCCACCGGGGGGCAGAGCGCGGTGCTCGTCCTGCGCCCCGGCACCTCACAGATCGCCGGGACCTACGCGCTGCCGCAGCCGACTGTCGGCGCCACCACCGCCAAGACCCACGGCCATGCCAACACGGTGGACGACGTCCTCGGCGGCGGCCACCACCACCATGCGGCGCACCTGGACACGACAGGCGGCTGCTACCCGGCGCCCTACGCGCCCACCGTCGTCACATCCACATTCGGGCCGCTGATCGACGGGCTCGGCGTGATCCGCTGCATCTCACGCGAGACACTGTCGCTGATCGTCTCCGTCTACCGTGGCGGCACACGGGTGGGCACAGTGGCCGGCGGGTCCGGCGGCGGCACGTGGTTCGGCGTCAACGCCTACGCGCCGTGCAACTACAACGGCAGTTACCACGGGTTCCGCACGGCGCAGCTCTGGGCGGTCAACGGCACCCTCCAGGGCGGCGCGACATCGGCGACCCGCACACTCCAGTGCGTCGGCTGACCGCGCGGCGCAGCGGATGACCCGGCTCGGAGGTGGTGCCGACTAGCGTTTCCACGACCACGACAACCTGCATGTTCCTGTCACATCGCTGCCCCCCGATCGTTGATAGCGAATATACGGCGAGCCAGGTGCAACGCTCATTGGAGAATTGCACCTGCCGCTGAGCGGATATCGCGACCGGAGAAGAGGTGAACGACAGCCCAGCCGATGCGAGCGCTGACGGAC
>JBOGGH010000490.1:0-2798 GCA_050743905.1 Acidimicrobiales bacterium | reverse complement strand
CTGTCTACTGCGTCCCACCATCCGGGTATGATGTGGCATGGCTTCCGAACTTGCAGATTTGGCTCGGCCTGGCGCATACCGAGTCCACCTCGATGCGAAGCGTCGTCCCACGCTGCCGGCCCAGTTGCTCGCGCAGGCCGGTGTGGCTGGTGAACGGGATTTGATCGCCCACGTGATCTCCCCTGGGCGGATCCTTCTTGAGGACCCCGCTCTTGCATTCAGCGAGCTTCAGGAGCAGGTGGCTTCTCAGCTCGACGCCGCCGGCCAAACCGTGGACGCGCTCGTCGAATCGCTCTTCGCGGATCGCGCAGCCGATACGAGCCTCGGGTAGCTGTGGCTCCAAAGAAGCTGCCAGACGGGCGGCTTCTCGTCGATGCCTCCTTCGTGATCGCCGTTGCGGGCCGGGACCCGTCGGCGAACCGGTTCCGGAGCGTGCTTTCGCGCTCCTCGATCGTGGACGTCAACCTCGGCGAGGTCTTCTACAAGCTCGACGCGGTGATCCCCTGGCGCGACGTCGCGAGTGCGCTTGCGACCGAGGACGTGGAGGTCTTGGCGACCGGAGCTGCGGGAGCTGCCCGGTTCGTCGAGCTCAAGGCAACCGACCTTGCGAGTCGCGAGAAGCAACGCCGTTCGGGCGTCGCCGAGTCCAGTATCAAGTCGCTGTCGCTTGCGGACATCGCGTGCCTCAGCACGGCACTCGTCCGAGACCTGCCCGTGCTGACCGGCGACACGCACTGGCAGAGCCTCGGCCTCGCACTGTCGATCTACGACTATCACGATCCCGACCTGACACTTTGAGGTGACGCGTGCCCGAGCGCTGGACCGCCGCGCGCTCGCCGAAGCGAGGAGCCGAATGGGCGACGCCTCATGGCGCACCTCTCGAGCGAGATTGCTCGCGGGACGACGGTCTGGCAGCGAACACCTGAGTCGTAAGACCATCCGCGACTTTGAGCGAGCCGCGACTTATGACCCGCCGCGATGCCTCGTCGGCGATGTTTCGGAGCTGTCGAGATCGCTCGGCAGAATGCTGAGCTGTTCACTGAGGCTGCCCGACGGGTGGTGCAGCTCCTCACGCTCATCGCAGCGGTCTCCTACCTCCTCCTCCTTGCCGCACACGGCCACGCTTCTGGGCCGTCGAACTATGGCGCCCACCTGTCCGCACTGGGCCTCATGCCCTTGGCGGAGCTCTTGGTCATCTGGGTACTCACACCCGCCTGATGGAGTCGACCTGGCGGCACCTCGACCTCGGGGTCTGGCGGGTCGAGCTGTGAGCGAGCCTATGACGCCTGGCATGCCCCACCCATGGGGTGATCGAAGCCGTACCGTTCGCCCGTACCGGCGTCCGCCTGACACGCCGCCACCGCCTCGCTCGGGCCAACCGGTGCTGGTTCACACGGCTCAGACGACTACGAGGCCTGTCGACCCAGCCCGGAGCGCTACGTCAGGTCTGTCGGATACGTAACGGATACCTCTTCGATCGACTGGGAGAAGTCGCGCCGATTGTTGGTGATGAAGCGGTCGGCGCCGGCCGACAACGCCGTGGCGAGATGAACGGCATCCGCTGACCTCAACCCATACGAGGCACCGAGCGCCACGGCCAGCAAAGCGATCGCCTCATCGACAGGGCGCAGGTCGAGCCGGGCAAGCAGTGCGGCGACGGCGGCGACCTCATCGTCGGTGCCGTCACGCGTCGGCTTGGTGAGCACTTCGGGCAGGAGCAGCGTGGACCCGACTCCTGCGAAGATGCCGGCATCGTTCGGCGACTCCTCGGGGAACAGCGCCAACACCGGGGTGCCAAGCGGGTGGCCAGGTGCCGCGGCATAGATCAAGACGTCCGCGTCGAACGCGTCCATCAGGGCCGAGCGTCTCGTTCCGTCCTGATCGCGCTTACCAACTCGTCGGCCCGGTCAGCCGTGATGCCGGTTGCGCGCGACAGAGCGTTGCGACGACCGGCCTCGAGCAGCCCCCGGGTCCGTTCTGCCGCGCTCAACGCTTGCGCCGCGCGACGGCTACGAAGCGCGTCTGGCCGCACGACTACCGCCACCGGTCTACCGTGGCGGGTGATCGTGATTTCTTCCCCCCTGTCGACGCGGTCGAGCACCTCAGGGAGTGCTGCCCGTGCTTCGCTGCTCGTCATCGTCACCATGTACGTTACTGTACGTTACTGTACGTGCGTGAGGTAGCCGACACGGGATCGTCGTCGCAATCCTCGACCCAGTCTCCTCGGGCCAGGCGCCCTGGCGTTACGCAGCCAACGTGGGCGCAAGGTTCCCGACCCGCTCATCGCGGCGGCAGCTGAGACGCCGGCCGACCCTGCTCCACTACGACGCCGACGTCGATCAAGTCGCTCGCGTGACCGGCCAAGTCTGCCAGTGGGTGGTGCCCGCAGGATCGATTGGCTGCACACCACATCTCCGCTCCGCGGTCCCGATCCCGACACCCCCCTTCCGATCTACTCGATCGCCGCGTCGCCGCCGCAATCGTGCGCCGCGACGATGCGCTCGGCGGTGCCACGATCCGCCAGCCCAGGCGCATTCCGAGGCGGAACTCGTCCCCGTACGACGCGGCTTTCGCTGCCCTGCGGGCACCGCAGCCATACCTGCCCTGCGGGCACGGCAGCCATAGCTGCCCAGTTCAGACGGCATCCCGATCACTGATACAGCCTCTGCATAGAGTCGGTCCATCGCTGAGCATGTTCGCCTTGAGCTCTACCGCTACCTGACGGCTCCCGAGGCGGGGGACTACCTCGCCATCATGGGTTGCTTCACGGCCGGCCTGCTCGCCGAGTGGTCCCCAGA
>JBOGGH010000489.1:0-2807 GCA_050743905.1 Acidimicrobiales bacterium | reverse complement strand
GCTTCGACACCGTGCGCCGCTGGCGCCGAGCGTGGGCCGAGTCGGGAACCGAGGGTCTGGTGCCAAGACCGCGTGGTCACAGCGGTCCGGTCAAGCTGACCGAAGAGAAGGTGGCCGAGATCCGTGCTCTGGGCGAGGCGGGCATGGGGCTTCGAGCTACGGCTCGGGAAGTGGGCCTCGATCCGTCCACCGTGCGCCGTGCCCTGGGCGAGCGGCCGAGGGCGTCGGGAGTCACCGACGCCTCCGAGGCCGGTGCACCCCAGACCCTCGAGCCTTTGGCCCGTCCCGAGGAGCGGCTCGAAGAGCGGGTGCTGGCCCGGGTGGGACTGCTCGCGGGGGCCGACCCGGTCATCACCGAGGGCGCGTCGCTGCCCTGTGGCGGTGCGCTGCTCGTGCTGCCCGCCTTGGCCGTCACCGGGCTGCTCGATGCATTCGACACGGTCTACGCGACCGGGCGTGCGGCGTTCTACTCGATCCGCGCCCTCGTGCTCACCATGGTGTTCGCGACGGTTCTGGGCACGAGCCGGGTCGAGGGGCTCGCTCGGGTGGACCCGGTCGACATCGGACGGTTGATCGGCTTGGACCGGGCCCCTGAGGTGAAGACGATGCGCCGGCGCATGGAGGAGCTGGCCAAGGTGGGACGAAGCGCCAGTTTGTTGAAGATGCTGGCCGAGACCCACCTCGCCCAGGCGAACGACGCCAGCGGGCTGTTCTACGTCGACGGGCACGTGCGCGCCTATCACGGCACGGCCCGGCTCCCCAAGGCCCACCTCGCCCGTGCCCACCTGGCCGCCCCCGCCGAGGTCGACACCTGGATCACCGACGCGAACGGCGACGGGATCCTGGTATGGAACGCTCCCCCGGGCGCCAGCCTCACGGGCGAACTGCGCCAGGCGACAGCGGAGATCCGTTCTCTGGTGGGGCCCGAGGCCACCCCGACGGTCGTCTTCGACCGTGGGGGCTGGAGCCCCGTCCTCTTCGCCGAGCTTCGGGCAGCCGGCTTCCACATCCTTACCTACCGAAAGGCGCCGATCCGCCCCGAGCCGCGCGCTGCCTTCCGCCGCTACCGCTACACCGACGATCTCGGCCGAACCCAGACCTACTGGCTCGCACAGCGCCGGGTGCGCCTGGTCTACACCGACGAAAAGAGAAAACGCCGGTACTTCTTCTGCCGCCAGGTCACCCGGCTCGATCCGACAACCGGCCACCAGACCCAGATCCTCACCACCAGAGAGGATCTCTCCGCGTCCCAGGTCGCCTTCGCGATGTTCTCGCGCTGGCGCGAGGAGAACTTCTTCCGCTATATGCGGGCCAGCTACGGCCTCGACGCGCTGGACTCCTACGCCAAGGTCGACGACGATCAAGAGCGCAGCGTGCCGAACCCTGCCAAAAAGGCGATCGCCGCCGAACTGCGCAAGGCAAGAGCCGGCCTCGCCGAAGCACAGGCGCGCCTCGGCGCGGCCGCGACCGACAACGTCGAAGCGAACAGGCCCACCATGAGAGGCTTCAAGATCGCCAACGCAGAATTGCGCAGAGCGGTCGACGATACTCGCGCCACGATCGAGCGGCTCAAGGCCACCCAAGCCTCCATCCCCGCCCGCGTCCCACTCGGCGAGCTCCACGCCGACGCGAAACGCCTGGCTCCCGAACGCAAACGCCTGCACGATGCCATCCGCATGGCCACCTACAACACGACATCGGCCCTGGCCCGCCTAGTTGCGCCTCACTACAAGCGGGCCGACGACGAAGCCCGGATGCTCCTGTCCGAGGCGTTCCGCTCCCCAGCCGACCTCGAGGTGATCGGCGACGACCTGCACGTCCGGATCAACACGCTCTCAGCGCCACGACACAGCCGCGCCATCGAAGGGCTGTGCCGGCAGCTCAATACCACCGAAACCCTCTACCCGGGCACCAAACTACGCCTCGTCTACAGCGTCAAGGACCGCTGAAGACCCCGACACCCAAGGCCCTGACACGGTTCACACCCCGCAGGAACGATCCCTACATGTCAGGAGTCCTGGATGCGGGCCATGTCCGCGACCCGAAGCCTCGACATGATCGTGGAGGACACGCCGCGTGCCCTGGTCGAGATGGCGCGGGCGGTCACACGTGGGCCGAGATCGGTGAGCCGCTGCATGTGAGCCGGCAGGCAGCGTTCCAGCGCTTCGGCAGCGGCGCTCGCCCGAGCACCGAGGAAGGGATTGCCGTGCCCGTCGACGGTGCGGTCGAGGCAGCCGTCCCGGTGCTGCAAGCCTTCCTCGACGGACGCTTCGACGACGCGCGAGCGCGCTTTGACGAGCGGATGCGCGATGCGTGCTCGGTCGAGCTGCTGGCCGATGTACGCGAGAGGGTCCGCAAGTACGGCGGTGAGCTCGAAGCGATCGGCACGCCGGCTGTCGCGGTACGCGACGGCTACACCGCGGTCGACATCCCGGTCGCGCTCGACCGCGCGGACGGCATCGGCCGCGTCGTGCTCGACGCCGACCTCCAGACCGTCGGGTTCTTCGTGCAACGGAAAGAGCCGCCGACATGAGCGGCCGCCCACCAAAGCTTTCCCCGTTCCGGCTGCTGGCCGGCGTCGCGGTGCCGTTGGCCGCCTATTGGCTCATCCGAGCGCTCACCGGATCCACCGTTGGCGCGCTGGCCATTACCGATGCCGTCCCATCAGCCTGGCTACTAATTGTTGGGATCGCCCGCCGCCGCGTCGACCCGATCGTCGTGCTCGCCGCGACCACAGTGATCATCGCCTTCGCCGCGTACGTGCTCACCGGCGGGAACCCGTTGGCAATCGAACTCCGCCGTGGCGC
>JBOGGH010000488.1:0-2813 GCA_050743905.1 Acidimicrobiales bacterium | reverse complement strand
GCCCCTGCCCGCGCCCGCCGGCAGCGCCCGCCGGTGGTCCGCGCCGCCGTCAAGACGCCGAACCGCCGGCGCGCGACAAGGGCAAGGCGGCGCAGGCGCTGGCCGAGGACGTGCTGGAGGACGCCGGGTTCAAGGTCACGGCACGCCGCTCCCGCGTCCGGGGCACCGGCGTGGCGGTGGACTTCACGGCGGTGGACGCCGAGGGCGCCGAGTGGCACTTCGACGTGTCGGGGGCCCACACCACCCACCGCGGCGGCATGCTGCGCACCGACGTGGTCTTCCGGTCGATCGGGCGCTGCCAGGCGCTGGCCGGCCGCGGCGTGCGGCCGGTGGTGCTGCTCACCACGCACCTGGCCAAGCACCCGAGCGCGGGTGACTCGGCACTTCGGTCGGCCGGGCCCGGCACCGTCTTCGACGTGGTCGGGATCGAGGACGGCGAGGACCTGGCACGCCTGCGGCGGTACGCGGCGGGCGGGCACGCCGACCGGCCGCTCGCCGGCTTCTGGGCCCGCCGGGATCTCGACCGGCTCGGACCCGGGCACCGGTCGCCGCCCGCACCCTGACGTGCCCTCGGCGCGCACCACCGTGACCGAGCTGGCCACCGGGCTGGGGATGCTCGGCCTCGGCGACGTGGACGAGGCGCTGGCGGCGCGGCCGGCCTCGATGGTCAGCGTCTCGCCGGAGCTGTGGTCCCGGCTCGCCGGGTGGCGCGCCGCCGGAGGCTACGACGGGGCGTTCGCGTCGGCCTTCGCCAACGGCGCCGCCTTCCTGGTCGCCGGCGAGGGCCTGCGGGGCCGGCGCCCGCTCGCCGTGGAGTGGAAGGGCTCCCAGCGCGCCCCCGGGGACGAGGTGGCGCCGATCGACCTGCGGGTGGACCACGTGTTCCTGGTGAGCTGCAAGTACCTGTCGAAGATCCTCTGCAATGCGTCGCCGGCCCACCTCTGCTGCGACCTGCTGGCCGGTCGCCACGGCCGGCGCCGGGACGACTGGTACGCGGAGGTGGCCCCCACCGAGCTCGCCGCGCTCTATCGCTCGGTGCGCCCCCTGGTACCCGGCCTCCCCGAGAGCGTGGAGAGCCTCTCCACGCCCGACCGTCGGCAGCTCGCCCAGGCGCTCGCCGGGACCTGGCCGGAGGCGGCCGGCCACGCCTACGCCACGCTCTGCCACGCGGTGGCCGCCCGCTCCGCCGACCGCTGGCGGTCGGCGCTGGCCCGCCGGGGCGAGCTCGAGCCGATGCTCTGGCGGATCCTCCGCATGGGCGCCGCCCCGTACTTCGTCCTGGGCGCCACCCCGCGCTCGCCGCTGCGGCTGCGCATCGCCACGCCGTGGGACTGGCGGCAGCACTACCGCCTCCAGGCGTTCGAGGTCCACGCCCAGGACAGCGGCCAGCCCCGGGTGGGCTGGCGGGCCGGCGTACGCGACGTCCACCGCGGCAGGGACGTGGAGATCCACGGGCACGTGGAGATCCGGTGGAGCCACGGCCGGTTCTGCGGGCCGCCCGAGGCCAAGGTCTACCTCGACACCCCACACGAGGAGGTCCCGGGCTACGTGCCGTTGGCCTGACGGCGCGGTGACTGCCCGACGCGTTGGCCGGCGACCGCGGCGCCGGGCCTGTCACCCCCGCGCCCCCCGCGCCCGGGACCGTCGCTCGGCTAGACAGGTGCCCGTGGGCACCGCCGGAGGACGCCGGGTGGCCCTGGTGACGGGGGCCAGCCGGGGCATCGGCAAAGCCACGGCCGTGGCGCTCGCCGGCGCCGGGTTCGACGTAGCCGTCACCGCCCGCACGCTCCGCCCGGACGAGGGCCGGGACCACTCCGACGTGGGCCACGACCGCCCGGTGCCCGGCAGCCTCACGGAGACCGCGGCGGCGATCGAGGCGCGCGGCGTGCGCGCCATGCCCGTGGTGGCCGACCTGCTCGACCGGGGCTCCCTCCGGGCCGCCGCGGCCACCGTCCTGGACCGCTGGGGCCGGGTGGACGTCCTCGTGAACAACGCCATCACCACCGGCCCCGGCGGCATGGTGCGCTTCCTCGACCTCACACCGGACCAGCTCGAGACGCGGCTGCGGGCCAACGTGGTGGCCCAGGTGATGACCACCCAGGCGGTGCTGCCGACCATGCTCGCCGCGGGCGGCGGCACGGTGGTGGACGTCTCGTCGCACGTGGCCACGGCCGACCCGCCGGCCCCGGTGGGCGAGGGCGGGTGGGGCCTGGGGTACGCGGCCTCCAAGGCGGCGTTCCACCGCATGGCCGGCATCCTGGCGGTGGAGCTGGGCGGGCAGGGGATCCGGGCCTTCAACGTGGACCCCGGCTACGTGGACACCGAGCGCCAGGTCCTCAACGCCGCCGCCAACGGGCTCGCCGGCCACTACCGGGGCGCGCCGCCCTCGGTGCCGGCATGTGTCATCGCCTGGCTGGCCACGTCGCCGGAGGCAGACGCCCTCAACGGGCAGGCGGTCCGGGCCCAGAAGCTGGCGCTCGAACGCCACCTCCACCCGGACTGGCGGGACGGGCACGGTGCCGCGGGTGCCGCGGTCGCCGGAGGCGGGAAGTCGGGGCCGTGAGCCGGCCGGTCACCGTGGACGCGGCCGGCGGCGTGGCCGTGGTGACGCTCGACCGCCCCGAGGTGCGCAACGCCCTGAACGGCGAGGTGCTGGCCGCCCTGGCTGACGCCGTCCTGGCGCTCGACCGCGACGAGGGGATCGCCGCTGTGGTGCTCACGGGCGCCGACCCCGCCTTCTGCGCCGGCTTCGACCTCCGGCAGCTCTCGCAGCGCCCCGCCGGAGGCCCGGGCCCCGCTGCCGGCCCGCCGCC
>JBOGGH010000487.1:0-2821 GCA_050743905.1 Acidimicrobiales bacterium | reverse complement strand
GGGCGGGAGCGCCCCCGGCGGCACAGCCTCCCCGCCGCCGGTGCCGCCCACACTGCCCACACCCACAGCGACCCCCACCGCGGGTCGCACGGTGTGCGGCAACGCCGGCCTGCTGGACGGCCCGGCCACACCGCCGGCCGGCGCGGTGGTGGTGCACCCGGGATCCACACTCCCCACAGCGGTGGGCGACCACCCGGCGGGGACCACCTTCTGGCTGGCCCCGGGCACCTATCTCCTGGGCGACAACCAGTTCTCGCAGGTCATCCCGGCCAACGGCGACACCTTCGTGGGCGCGCCCGGCGCCGTCATCGACGGCCAGAGCGTGAACGACTTCGCCTTCACCCAGCAGGCCTCCGACGTCACCGTGGAGTACCTCACGATCGAGCACTTCGTCTCGCCGCGTACACAGGGCGTGGTCAACCACGACTCGGGCCCGGGCTGGGTGATCGCCCACGACACCGTCCGGACAAACGCCGGCGCCGGGGTGATGCTGGGCGACGGCGACGTGCTGGAGGACGACTGCCTCACCCAGAACGGGCAGTACGGGTTCAACGCGTACCGGACAACAGGGGTCTCGGACGTCACCGTGGCCGGCAACGAGATCTCCTCCAACGACACCACAGACTGGACAGGCCGGACACCGGGCTGCGGGTGCGCCGGCGGCGCCAAGTTCTGGGACACGGCCGGCGCGGTGGTGGTCGACAACTACGTCCACGACAACCACGACGTGGGCCTGTGGGCCGACACCGACAACGTGGGGTTCGACATCGCCGGCAACTACATCTCGGACAACTACGCCGAGGGGATCATCTACGAGATCAGCTACAACGCCCGGATCGCCCACAACGCGCTGGTCGGCAACGCCGTGGGCGTGGGCTCGGCCACACCGTCGTCGGTGGACGGCGCCATCTACGTCTCGGAGTCGGGGAGCGACTCCCGCGTGAGCGCCACCTACGGCTCCACGTTCGCCATCGTCGACAACCGGCTGGTGGACAACTGGGCGGGGGTGGTGCTCTACGAGAACGCCAACCGGTTCTGCGGGTCGCCGGACAACTCGTCGTCCAGCTCGTGCACCCTCGTCACACCGGCCACGTTCACCCCGTCCTCCTGCGCCGCGCACCTGAAGGGGGCGACGCCCGGGGGCACACCGGACTACTACGACGACTGCCGGTGGAAGACCCAGAACGTGCTGGTGAGCGGTAACACACTGGTCATGACACGCAGCGCCGTGGGCTCGGGCTGCACCAAGGACGCGAGCTGCGGGGTCCAGGCCCTCTTCTCCGAGTACGGCTCGGACCCCCCGTGGTCGCCGTACCAGGGGCCGGTGGTCCAGACAGCCATCACCTGGCACCAGGGCAACCACTTCCAGGACAACAGCTACCACGGCACCTGGAGCTTCGTGGCCTTCACACAGAGCCCGGACCTCGCGTTCGCCACCTGGCAGCACACATGGGCCCAGGACGCCGGGAGCACGCTCACACCCACGCCTTGAACCTGACGGCTCGCTGAGAGGCGCCGCGCCGGCGATGTATCACGGGTCCCCGGCCCGCCTCGTCCCGGTGTCGGATCGACCTCGCCCGTTCCCCGCCGGGGGTCCGGAGTCGACGGCGCCAGTGGAAGGGGAGCAGGGTTGGCCGAGCAGTTGCTGGACGTCAAGGGATCCCTCCGCGTGGTCCGCCGGCACTGGCGCACCGTGGCCCTCTTCGGCCTGGCGGGGGTCCTGGGGGCCGGCGCCTACCAGGTGCTCCGGTCCCCCACCTACCACGCCACGTCGTTGGTGCTGCTGCCGGGCTCGCAGGCCTCGGGCACATCGGGCTCGTCCGGCCCCTCGCGCAACGACATCACAACGGACGGCCGCATCGCCACCAGCGCCGCCGTCCTGGCCCCGGCCGGCCAGCGGGTGGACCCGGGGCTCTCCCTGTCCGGGCTCCAGTCCCGGGTGACCACCTCGGCCGTGGCCGCCGGGGTGCTGGGCATCTCCGCCTCGGGGAGCAGCCCGCAGCAGGCCGAGGCGCTGGCCAACGGCGTGGCCGACGAGCTGGTGCACTTCGTGACGTCGAACGGCACCGGGACGAGCGCCGCCGCGCTGGCCGGCCTCCAGGCCCAGGAGTCCCAGCTCGAGTCGCAGCTCGGCGACGTCCAGCACGAGATCACCGCGGCACGCCAGCGGCAGACAGCCGACGGCCCGACAACGCCGGCCGGGCAGCGCGCCGCCGGGCTGGTGGGCCAGCTCACGGCCGAGCAGACCACACTCCAGCTCCAGCTCGACAGCGTGAAGAGCCAGATCGGCCAGGCCAAGCTGGGGGTGGCCTCGGCCAACCAGGGCACCGAGGTGATCCAGCGCGCCACCACCGCCCAGGGCCGCTCGCCGGTCGACCGGGCGCTGCTGGTGGTCCTGGGCGCGCTGGTGGGCCTCGGCCTCGGGGCCCTGGTGGTCCTGGTGGTCCGCCACCGCGACCCGAGGCTCTGGACCCGTGACGAGCTGGCGGCGGCGGTGGGCTCGCCGGTGGTGCTCTCGCTGGAGGCGCCGGCCCGGCGCACCACCAAGGAGTGGGCGGCGCTGCTCTCCCGGCACCAGCCCACGGCGCAGGAGGAGTGGAACGTGCGGCGGGCGCTGCACGAGCTGGGCGCGGGCGAGGTGGGTGCCTCGGCGCTGCTGGCGGTGTCGCTCGACGGCGACGTGCCCGCACTGGTCCAGGTGGTCAAGGTGGCGGTGGCCGCCGCCGCCTCGGGGCTCCGGACCCAGCTCGCCATGGTGGCGGCCGACGAGGCGGCCGCCGGCCTGGAGGCGGCGTGCGGCTGGTTCCGGGCCGGGGAGCAC
>JBOGGH010000486.1:0-2823 GCA_050743905.1 Acidimicrobiales bacterium | reverse complement strand
GTCCTCACCTTGGTCGGGCAGCACGTCGGCGATCCGGTGGAACCCGGCCACCAGATCAGGCTCTTGACGACCTCTTCGGTGTTGAAGACGGCGGTCCGGCGCCGGTTGGCACGAAGCTCCGAGCGGCGGGTGCTCACTGCTCGTCCTTTCAGTTGAGCTGGACCACCTGCGCGGCACGGTCAAGTATTCCGAGACCGAGGTAGCGGGCCACCGCCACGACGTCGCCCGTCTCGTCGAAGAGGTTTCGCCCGGACCAGCCGACCACCGAGTTGGGCTTGAGGTCGGGCTCACGACCGAGCCCGGCACGGATGACGACCGACCGTGCAGCCGTACACACCGACGCCTGGGGGCTAGCGGTCCCGGCCGGCTTCTCCCCGTCGTAGACGAGCGGCGTGACGTCGCTCGCCCCTTGCTTCCGCAGGTGCCGGATCCGAGCGCGCACGACACGCTGCCCCCACTCCGTCAGGATGCACACCCGGGCGCTCTCCCGCCGTGACCCGGCAATGGCGACAGACGTCGGGTTGTCAAGATCGTCGCAATCGCAGATGCGCGCCCATGGGATCTCCGAGGTCCACGACCCCGCCTCCAACAACGCGATGACCGTGGGTTGGCGGGTGCACCATTAGCCTCGATCCTCGGGAGTCATCGTAGAGACGCTGGATAGCGCTCCGGAGCAGACTTCCATCTGAAGATCTCCTGCTCACGGCGTAGCGTCGCGAGCGCGGTCGGCCTGATCCAAAGTGATCTTCTGAAACGAAGCGCAGACGCATCGAGCTACGGAATCGACACGCGCCGGGAAAGCAGCCTGATGGGCATCTCCCAACATCACTGTAGTTACATGGATGTTCTCGTGATGGCTGGGTGGAGGATCCACTGCCTGGAGGACAGATAGCTCTAGCATCTGGTCGTGTCGTTTCAGAAGATGAGTTGAAGTGCGACCGGGGTCGGAGTTCTTCACCTCGCCGTCCGAGCCGCTGCAACGCCGCTACGAGGCGCTGAGGTCCTACTTCGTCGAGGAGGAGCCCGCCGAGGCCGTCGCCCAGCGCTTTGGCTACTCACCGGCGACGGTTCACCAGCTCGCTTCCGAGCTGCGGGCGGGGCGGACGGAGTTCTTCCGGTCCTCCAAACCCGGGCCGAAGGGGCCTCGAAAGTCGGCGACGGTGCGCGACAAGGTGCTGAAGCTACGCGCCGAGGAGCGTTCGGTCACCGAGATCGCCACCGAGATCGGCCGGGCCGGCACGCCGGTCTCGGTGCCGACGGTGTGGGGGATCCTGCACGCCGAGGGAATCGAACGCCTCCCACGCCGGTCGGGAGGCGCGGCGCCCCGTCTCGAGCCCGTGCGTGCGCGTGGCCTTCCCTCCTGGCCGGCGGGATCCCGCTTCAACTGCGACCACGCCGGTCTCTACCTGCTCCTCCCAGAGCTCGTGGCGCTTCGCCTCGACCAGCTCGTCTGCGACGCGCACTACCCCGGCACGCGCGCGCTGAGCTCGTTGCACTCGATCGGCTCGCTGGCGCTCTTGAAGTGCTCACGGAGAGGACGCGCCGCCAACGCCTTCCCGCTCGGCGCAGATCCGGGCCTCGGGCTCTTGCTCGGGCTCTCGGCCGTGCCCAAGGCGACGCACCTCACGAGCTACTCCTACCGGGTGAAGCGCAGCGCCAACCTCGCCTTTTTGGAAGCCCTCTCCCGGCGCTGCCAGACCCTTGGCCCCTATGACGGCGAGTCCGGGTTCAACCTGGACTTCCACGCCATTCGTCACCACGGAGGTGAGGTGCCGCTCGAAGAGCACTACGTGCCCGCAAGAAGCCAGCGGACGCGCTCGGTCCTCACCTTCTTCGCCCAGGACCACACCTCGACCGAGATGGTCTACGCCAACGCGGATGTGACCAAGGCCGAGCAGGCCAAAGAGGTGCTCGCCTTCGCCGAGTACTGGCACCGTGTCTCTGGGCACGACCCGGGGCTGTTGGTCTTCGACTCTCAGCTGACGAACTACGCGACGCTCGACGAGCTGTGCGGGCGGGGCATCGTCTTTCTCACCCTGCGTCAGCGGGGAAAGCGCGAGCTCGAACGACTCGCAGCGCTCCCGGCCGCGGCGTGGACGACCCATCATCTGCGGCGTTCGGGCCGCTACCGCCACCCCCAGACCCACGAGGACATGATCCAGCTGAAAGGAGTCGGCCAGTCGCTCCGACAGATCGCAGTCAAGAACATCGGCCACGACCTGCCGACGCTGCTCGTCACCAACGAGCTGGCGACGCCGGCGAAGGACCTCTTCGGCCGCTACGCCGAGCGGATGATCATCGAGAACGAGCTCGACGCCGACATCTCCGGCTTCCACCTGAACGCGCTCAGCTCGGGGCTGCCGCTCAACGTCGACTTGGACACGACGCTCACCGTCTTTGCCGGCAACTGCTACCGGCTGCTTGCCCGAAAGCTCCCCCGCTACGAGCTCGCGACCCCAGACCGCATCTGGCGGCACTTCCTCGACGACACCGGCTCCGTGAGCGTGGCAGAGGACCACGTGCGCGTCGACCTGGCGCTGCGCACCTACACGCCGGCCCTCATCGATGCTGGCTTCCCCGAACTCGACCTCGAGGTCCCCTGGTGGGAAGGGCGGCGGCTTCGCTTCGGCTTCCCGCCGCGCTGAACACCTCAACCCAACTACTGAAATACGGTCTCCCGAGGATCGAGGTTAGCGGGGTGTTCCGAAAGGTCGACTGTGTTGCCGTGCGAGTGCCGAACCTCGACGATGGGATCAGCTTCTATCGAGAGCTCGGCCACCGACTTCTGTGGCGAAGCGAGACGGCGGCCGGTCTCGCAATGCC
>JBOGGH010000485.1:0-2827 GCA_050743905.1 Acidimicrobiales bacterium | reverse complement strand
GGGGACCACCGGGCCCCGTGGCGTCAGCCGGCCGGCGCGATCACGACGTAGCGGTCGGGATCCTCGCCCTCGGACCGGGTCACGACGCCGTCGATCTCATTCGCGGTGTCGTGCACGACCTTGCGGTCCGCGGGGGACATCGGCTCGAGTGCCCGCTCGGAGCCGTTCTCCACCACCTCGGCCGCCACCTGCTGGGTGAAGCGGTGCAGCGCCGCGGCCCGCCGCTCCCGGTACCCCGCCACGTCCACGAGGATCCGGTCCGTCCGGTTGGGGAACCGGCGCTGGACGACCGTGCGGGTCACGTCCTGCAGAGCGGCCAGGGTGGTGCCCTTCGGGCCCACGAGCATGCCCAGCCCCTCGCCGTCCGCCGCCAGCTCGACCGTCTCCTCGTCCAGCACCCTGGTCTCGACCGATGCGTCGAACCCGTACTGGTCCAGCAAGCCCTCGAGGAACTCCCTCGCCACCGCCGCCTGCTCCTCGAGCGTCACGCCCTCGCCCATCTCCGGCTCCTCCTTCGTCCGCGGGCGTCGCCCGTTGTCTTCGTGCCGCCCGTTGCCGGCGCGTCCCTCCCCGGCGCCACCCGGCGCGTCTCCGGCCTCGTGCACCTCACCACTGCCGCCGGCGTCCGCTCCCCCGCCGGCGTCCGCTCCGGCAAGCCGGGCCCGGCTGCGGCTGCGCCGGCGACGAGCCGAGCGGCTCCTCCCCGGACCCTCGCCCCGGGAGTCCTCCCCCCCGGAGCCCGGTCCACCGGCCTCGGCCACCGACGCGCCGCCACCGCGTGAGCGGCTGCCGTTGCCCCCGCCGCCGGCAGGTGCCTCCACCGAGCCCCCGCTCCGGCCGCCACGCCCACCGCCGCCACCGCCGCCCCCACGGCTGCCGCCGCCCGAGCCACCACGGCCCTCGCTGCCGGAACGACCGCGGTCCTTCCCGGCGCGGCGCTGGCGCTTGGGCCTCGGCCCCACCGGCCGGACCCTGGCCCGGACGCGAGCCTCGCCCCGCATCCTGCCAAAGAGCCCCGCCTTCGGCTCGCTCACCACGATCAGCTCGGCGTCACCCTCGGCCACCCCGAGCTGGTCGAGCGCCGCCTCCTTGGCCGCGTCGACTGTCTTCCCGGTCACCTCGACCCATTCCACCCTTCAGCGCGCCTTTCTCGCTCGCTTCGACTTCGACCGCGGGTGCGCCTTCGGGCCGGTATTACCATCGGTATTACCATTGCTCGCCTTGGAGGCGGCCACACCCGAACCACGTCCGTTCCCCGCTCCGCCCCCCGCACGGCCCTTCGTACCCGCACCCCGGCCCTGCCCGGTCGGCGCAGCACCGGCGCGCCCGACCGACCCGCGGGCCTCCCCGGATCCTCCGTCCCCGGTGCCGATGGCCCCGGCCGCACCGCCGGCCGCACCGTCGCCAACGCCGGGTTTGGGCGCCCGCTCGGCGCCCAGCTCCCGTTCCCCCGGACGTTGTACCAGGCCGTAACGGAAGATCAGGTCCTGGGTAAGGATCCGGATCCCGGACGACACGATCATGTACAGCACCACGCCCACCGGGATGATGAAGTAGATGTAGGCGAAGATCAGCGGCATGACCTTCTGCATGGTCTGCATCTGCGGGTTCGCCTGGGCCGCCCCCTTGTTCCGCTTGGTCATCTGGCTCATCTGGAAGTACTGCAGCCCCACGGCCACGGCCACCAGGACCAGGTAGGGGATGTAGTCCCACCAGTTCGCGTGGTGTGTGAGCGGCTTGGACGCCAGGTTGAGGCCGAACGACTTCATCACCCCCGGCGTGTTCACCAGGTGGTGGAACATGGTGGAGCTCGAGGGGATGTAGCGGGGGACGGCGCACACCTTGCCCACGTGCGGTGTGCAGGCGAGCGCGTGGAACGAGCTGCCGTGGTGCGGCCCCACGTAGACCAGGTTGTTCCCGGCGCTCCGCTTGGCCCATGTGACCGTGCCGTGCTGCGATGTGACGGCGTTCTGCTGGGCGATGTTCAGGGGCAGGACGGCTGTTGTGGGGAACTTTGTGCCCTTGCCGATCGTGTTGGCCAGGCCCCGGATCACGTCGTAGAGCACGATCAGGGCCGGCATCTGGAGGAACATGGGCAGGCACCCGCCGGTGGGGCTGACCCCGTGCTCCCGGTAGAGCCGCATCATCTCCTGGTTGAGCTGCTCGCGGTTCTCGGCGCCCTTGTACTTCTGCCGGAGCTTCTGCATCTCCGGCTGGAGCCCCTGCATGGCCAGCATCGACTTCGTGCTCTTGATCGTGAGCGGCGTCAGCAGCGCCATGATCAGGACCGTGAGGAGGATGATGGCGACCCCGTATGTCGGGACCACGCCGTAGATGAAGGCCAGGACCGTGGCCACCAGCTCGAAGAGCGGGTGGAAGATGTCGCCGACCGTCTTGAACAGGGAGTTCTCCGCCAGCATGGGCGGCAGGGCCAGGCCGCTCACCGCGCCGCGCCCCCGGTCCGCGGGGTGACGGGCGGGACCAGGTCCACGCCGTGGCCGCCGAGGGGGCGGCAACGGGCCACGCGGCGGGCCGCCAGCAGGCCGCCATGCCACGCCCCGTGCTCGGCCACCGCCTCGGCGGCGTAGGCGGAGCACGACGGGTAGAAGCGGCAGGGCGACGGGTGCCCGCTCCGGAGCGCCTGGTAGGCCCGGATCACCGCCAGCAGCCCCGCCCGGGCGGGGCCGCGGCGTCCGGGCCCCGGCGGAGCTCCCGTGGGCGTGGGCGTGGCCGCCGGCACCGTGCCGCTCACCGGCACGCCGGGCCTCCCGCAGGTACGGCGCCGCGCTCCGGCGCCGGCACACACGCCCGCGCCGCGGCGCCGGCC
>JBOGGH010000484.1:0-2829 GCA_050743905.1 Acidimicrobiales bacterium | reverse complement strand
GATCAGGAAGGAGTGAAACCCGCCAGAGCTGGTGCTTGGGAGGCTGATGGCCGGGCCGATCACGTAGGCGAACAGCAGGGTGAAGATGATGGGTATGACGGTGACATCGAGCAGCGACTCGGGTTCGCGCAACGTCTTGGCGATGTTCCGCTGGGCCAGGACGGCGGCGTCGATGAAGGTGCGGCGCAGGCCGAAGATGACCACGTCGGGCTGTTCTGACACGCTGATCGGCAAGTTGGAGTTGGAGAGGCCCGGGGCTGCGTAGGTCATGCCGATGCCTCCTCGGACTCGAGGGACCCAAGATTGGGCTTGCTCGGACTGGCGGCCTCTTCTGTGGGTGCGGGCCGACCCGTGAGGGTGAGGAACACTTGGTCGAGGCTGGGGTCGCGCGTGGTGAGGACGTCAACGTGAACCCCTGCACCGGTGAGCGTCGCGATGAGGTCGCTGGCCAGGTGCGGCCGGCCAGCGGCGGACAGGCGGAGCTGTCGCTCGTCCGCGTCGACTTGGACCGAGCCGTTGGCGAAACCGCTCTGGCTGACCACCTCCGCCGCCTGAGCCAGGTCGCTGTCGGCAGAAACGGTCACCACAAGCTCAGTGGCACCGATGGTGGCCTTGAGCTGGTTCGGCGTCCCCTCTGCAATAGAGCGGCCATGGTCGACGACGACGATGTAGTCGGCGAGCTGGTCGGCCTCTTCCAGGTACTGCGTGGTCAGCAACACCGAGGTGCCTTGGGCGACGATCTCCCGGACGATCTCCCACAGTGCCACCCGGCTCCGGGGATCGAGTCCGGTCGTCGGCTCGTCGAGGAACAGCACTTTCGGCAGGCCGACCAGGCTGGCCGCCAGATCGAGGCGGCGGCGCATCCCTCCCGAATAGCCGCCCGAGGCGCGGTCCGCGGCGTCGGCCAGGTCGAACCGGTCGAGCAGTTCCCCGGCCCGGGCCTTCGCCGCTCTGCGGGACAGACCGCTGAGCCGGCCCAACATGACCAGGTTGGCCCTTCCGCTCTGAAAGCCGTCCAACGCCGCGTACTGCCCGGTCAGACCGATAACTCGACGCACGCGAGCCGGGTCGCCGATCACGTCGTAGCCCGCAATGCTCGCGTGGCCCGTGTCCGGTCGGACGAGCGTCGCCAGCACGCGCACCGCGGTCGTCTTGCCCGCCCCGTTGGGGCCGAGAAGGCCGAGCACGCTGCCCGCCTGAAGAACGGTCAAGTCGAGGCCGTCGAGGGCCCGAACCTTGCCGTAGCGCTTGGCTAGGGCGGCCGCCTCGATCATTGGTGTTCGCTCACTCAGCGTCATAGCTGCCTTCCTTGTCACCGGGGTGGGCGCCGAGGAGGATTTCCCGCCGGACGAATGTCTCGCTAGTTGCTGCGGCGAGCAGCCAGGCGGCGACGTCAGCGCGGGGAATGGAATGTCTCAGGCCCAGGGTCGTGTCATCGGGCAGCACTTGGGCCCGTCCGGTAGCCGGTCCATTCGTGAGGCGCACCGCGTGAACCAGCGTCCAGTCGAGGTCACTCGCTTTGAGCTCTTCTTCGGCCGCGATCTTGTCGTGCACCATCGCGCTCAACGCCGAGCGCGCCATGAGCTTGGCCGGGAGGCTGAGCTGGTCGTGGAGCACGGCGAACGACGACAACATCACCACTCGCCCCACTCTGCAGTCCGCCGCGCCGGCGACAATGGCACGGGTGGCGTCGGTGAGCACGGTCCCCTTGTTCGAGCCGAGCGCGCTGATCACCGCGTCAACATCGGACATGGCGGACTTGACGTCAGACTGCGACGTCGCCTGGCCGATCACCACGTCGAGGTGCGGGGTGCCGGTCGAGAGCTTGTCCGGGGACCGCACCAGCGCCCGGACCGAGTGGCCGGCAGCCAGAGCCTGGTCGACGACAAGGCGGCCAGTAGCGCCGGTTCCGCCGAGGACGAGCAGGCGCATCGTGCTCCCTTCATGTCGGCCGTCGAGGCGATGGGCGAGTAGTTAACGTTTGAAGTGATCGTAACACCCCATCACTTCAAGATGCAAGTGAAATCTGACACTCATGAGTTCATGGATGAAGTCATCCGGTAACATCGGTGCGTGTCGACAGAGGGACCGGAGGGCCGATGGCTGGACGCGGAGGAGCTTCGCTGCTGGCAGGCGTTCGTCCACGTCACGATGCCGATAGACGCAGCCCTCAACGCTCAGCTACGCCGTGACGCCGGCATCAGCCACTTCGAGTACGGCATGCTGTCAGCACTGTCGAAAGCGCCCGGGCGAACGCTCCGCATGAGCACGTTGGCCGAAGAGGCCGAGGGCTCGTTGCCCCGCCTTTCCCAGGTCGCCACCCGCCTCGAGGCAAAGGGGTGGGTACGCCGCTATCCCGACCCCAACGATGGCCGATTCACCCTGGCCACCCTGACCGACGACGGTCTCGCCAAACTCGAACAATCCGCCCCTGGCCACCTCGGCGAAGTGCGCCGCCAACTGTTCGACGCACTGACCAAATCGCAGGTCCGTCAGCTCACCACCATCTGTGAACGCATCGAGCGAGCCAAATCCGCTCGGCGCCGCGACGACCTCGATCAAGCCAATTGAAGAAGAAACCGACTTGCCGCTCAACGGGCGGTCGCTGCGACCTTCGGGTTACCAACCCGACGAAGCGGCTGCTCACGGCGCTTGCCCCATGCAGCCGCCTGGGCGGTTGCCCTACTCAATCGCGGGCCGCTCCGATCATCAGTCCGAGAAACGCGACACAGCTCTTTCGCAGCTCCGTCACCTGTGCAGCGCTCAGCTGCGATAGACGTCCCGACGATGGTCGATGTCGAGCACGTAGACGGTCTGGGTTTCCTCGTC
>JBOGGH010000483.1:0-2837 GCA_050743905.1 Acidimicrobiales bacterium | reverse complement strand
CACCGGGCCTCCCGGCCGCCGGTCCACGTCCGAGACCCGCCCGTCGCCGAGCAGCGCCGCCAGCAGCGGGGCGGCGTCCCGGTCCCCCACCGCGTGCACGGGTGACGTCACGGCGAGGGCGTGGCCAACCTCGGCCGACTTCCAGGCCGGGCTCACCAGCACCGACGCCGCGCCGAGCTTGCTGGCGGCCAGCACCGTGGCCACGAACTCCACCCGGTTGGCCATCATCACGGCCACCCGCTGCCCCGCCCCCACCCCCTGTGAGGCGAGGTGCCGCGCCGTGCCGTTCACGAGGTCGTCCAGCTCGGCGAAGGTCCACGAGCTGCCGCCGGCCCGGAGGGCCACCCGTCCGCCGGCCCGGGACGCGGCCCGCTCGAGCCCCCCGTGCATCGGCCCGGTCGACACGGTAGAACATTCTTCTCGCTAATGAGATCGTCGTCAACAGAGTTGGTGTGTACGCTTCTCGCCATGAGCGCAGCCGGCGACGGGGGCGGGAGCGGGGGCGGCCCCCGGACCCCCGACGACGTCCGGCAGGAGATCGTGGCCACCGTGCGCCGCTTCGTGGCCCGCGAGGTGGTGCCGGTGGCCCCCGAGCTGGAGCGGGAGGACCGCTTCCCGGACGAGCTCGTCCGCCAGATGCGCGACCTCGGGCTCTTCGGCGTGACCGTCCCCGAGGCCTACGGCGGCCTCGGCCTCGACCTCCTGACCTACGTGGGGGTCATAGAGGAGCTGGCCTACGGCTGGATGAGCCTGACCGGCATCGTGAACACCCACACCATGGTGGCCACCCTCCTCATGCTGCACGGGAGCGAGGAGCAGCGCCGGCGGTGGCTGCCGGCCATGGCCACCGGCGAGCGGCGCGGCGCCCTCAGCCTCTCCGAGCCGGACGCCGGCAGCGACACCCGCAGCCTCTCCTGCCGCGCCCGGCGCGACGGCGACGAGCTCGTGGTGAACGGCACCAAGGCCTGGGTCACCAACGGGGAGCGGGCCGGCATCGTGGCGCTGGCCGCCCGCACCGAGGAGGGGATCTCCACCATCGTGGTGGAGAAGGAGCCGGGACCGCGGTTCGGGGGGATCACGGTCGGCCCCCCCGTGGACAAGCTCGGCTACCGCGGCGTGGAGACGGTGGAGATGGCCTACGCCGACCACCGGGTGCCGGTGGCCAACCTCGTCGGCGAGCCCGGCCGCGGCCTCCCCCAGATCCTCGGCGTCCTGGAGATCGGTCGCATCAACATCGCCGCCCGGGCGGTGGGGGTGGCGCGGGCGGCCTTCGATGCCGCCCTCGCCTACGCCCGGCAGCGGACGACGTTCGGGAAGCCGATCGCCGAGCATCAGGCCATCCAGATCAAGCTGGCGGACATGGCCACCCGCCTGGAGGCGTCGCGCCTGCTGACCGAGAACGCCGCCCGGCGGAAGGCCGGGGGCCTGCGCTGCGACGTGGAGGCCGGCATGGCCAAGCTCTTTGCCAGCGAGACGGCGTTCGAGCTGGCCACCGAGGCCATGCGCATCCACGGCGGCGTGGGCTACACGACCGCCTTCCCGGTGGAGCGCTACTTCCGCGACGCGCCGCTGATGATGATCGGCGAGGGCACCAACGAGATCCAGCGGCTGGTGATCGCCCGCGGCCTCCTGGCCCGCAGCGGGGACTGACCCGGCTCAGCCCGGGTCGCCGGACCGCCGCCCGGCCGCCAGCTCGGCCAGCACCTCGGCGGTGTGCTCGCCGAGGTGCGGCACCCGCGGCACCCGCGGCACCCGCGGCGCCGGCGGCTCGGCCCCCGCGAAGCTGACCGGGCCGTTCACCGACCGCAGCCCGCCGCCGTCCACCGCCAGGATCCCGTCGTTGGCGAGGAGCTGCGGGTCCTCCACCACCTCGGCCGGCGTGAGGGCGGGCGCCCACCACACCCCCTCGCTGGCGAACCGCTCCGCCCACTCGGCCAGCGGCCGCTCGGCGAGGATCCCGTCGAGGACGGCCACCACCTCGCGCCGGTGCCGGCGGAGCGAGGCGGCGTCGGCGAAGCGCGGGTCCTCCAGGAGGTCGGGACGGCCGAGGGCTCGGCAGACCGGCCCGATGTGGCGGCCGGCCTCGAGCCCGGTGAGGAAGAACCAGCGCCCGTCGCCGGCGCGGTAGGCGTTCATCAGCGGTGCCTGGTTCCGCTCCCGTGGCTCGGCGCCGGCCACCTTCCCCAGGGCGAGCTGCAGGCCCAGGTCCCACCCGAGCAGGTAGGTGCCGGTGCGCAGGAGCGACACCTCCACCACCCGGCCGCGCCCGGTGGCCCGCTGCTCCAGCACGGCGCCGAGGACGCCGGCGAGCGCGGCCAGGGCGGTGACGTGGTCGCCTACGCCGCCCCGCGCGTTGAGCGGCGCGCCCCCGGCGTCCGCCATCTGGGACGAGAGCCCCGACCGCGCCCAGAACGCGCCGATGTCGTAGGCCGGCCGGTCGCGGTCGCCTCCCCGGAGGCCGTAGCCGCTCACGCTGCAGTAGACGAGGTGCGGGTGGCGCTCCACCGTGGCCCCGGGCTCGAGGCCGAGCGCGTCCAGCGCGTCCGGCCGGAGGTTGGTGACGAAGACGTGGGCCCCGGCGAGCAGCTCCTCCAGGCTCGCCCGGTCGCCCTCCTCCCGCAGGTCGAGCACCACGCTCCGCTTGCCCCGGTTGTCGAGCGCGAAGGCCGGGTTCGGGAGGTCGTCCCCGATCCCGAGCGACCCGAACACCTTCCGCATCGGGTCCCCGCCGGGCGGCTCGACCTTCACCACGTCGGCGCCCCAGTCGGCCAGCAGCGCCGCCGCCGCCGGCGCCGCCACCCACACGCCGAGCTCCACCACCCGCAGGCCGTGGAGGG
>JBOGGH010000482.1:0-2839 GCA_050743905.1 Acidimicrobiales bacterium | reverse complement strand
GGCCCCCACGGAGAACGTGACCCGGTCCGCCGCCGTGGCCGCCAGCTCGATCATGCGCGGGCCCGTGGCCGCCACGTCCACGGGGACCGGCGGGAGGACGGAGCCGGCGAGCCACCGGAGCGGGCCCGGCCGATCGGCACCGGCCTGCTCCCCGCTCCCGCCCCCGGCCCCGCTCCCGAGGTAGCCCCGGACCCTCGCCACGTAGTCGCCGAGGACGTCGAGCCCGGCCCGGTGCTCGCCGACGGAGGCGAGCGCCGAGTCGCCCCGGCCGATCCCCAGGACGGCCCGCCCGCCCGACTCCGCGTGGACGGTGGCGATGGCCGAGGCGGTGGCCGCCGGGTGGCGGGTCACCGGGTTGGTCACGAAGGTGCCGAGCTCGATCCGGCTCGTGGACGCCGCGGCGAGCCCGAGCTCCACGTAGGGGTCGCCCACGAGGTTCTGGCTGTCGGCGAGCAGCAGCCCGTCCCAGCCGTCGCCCTCGGCCGTCCGGGCCAGGGGCGCCACCGTGCCGGGGACCGGGAAGGCGTGGAGCAGGATGCGGGGGGCCATGGCTGCATTGTGGCAGCACGCCGTCCCGGTGCGGGTGACGGCGCGGCCGCGCCGCACCGAGCCGATCCGGCTGTCCCGTGGGAGGCTGTCCCGTGGGAGGCTGGGCCCGTGCGGTTCGGCCTGCACGCCCTCGGCATCGGCCACGGCGCCGACCCCCGCGTGGTCGGCGCGGTGGCCCGGTCCGCCGACCGCGCCGGCTTCGCCACGCTGTGGTGCGGCGAGCACGTGGTGATGGTCGACGGTGACGACACGCGCTACCCGTACTCCCCGGACGGCCGCATCGCCGTGCCGAGCGACGCACGCTGGCTGGACCCCTTCTCGGTGTTGGCCTTCGCAGCAGCCGTCACCGAGCGGATCGGCCTTGCCACCGGGGTCCTCCTGCTGCCCGAGCACAACCCGGTGGTGGTGGCCAAGCAGGCGGCGAGCCTGGACGCGCTCTCGGGCGGGCGGTTCCGGCTCGGCGTGGGGGTGGGCTGGTCGGCGGCCGAGTTCGCCGCGCTCGGCGTGGCGTTCGAGGGGAGGGCGGCGCGGGCGGCCGAGTACGTCGAGGCGATGCGCGTGCTGTGGCGGGACGAGGTGTCCACGTTCCGGGGCACCCACGTGCGGTTCGACCGCGTGCGCTGCTACCCGAAGCCCGTCCGGGGGGACCTCCCGGTGACGGTGGGGGGCAACACCGACGCCGCGCTCGACCGCGTCGCCCGGCTCGGCGACGGCTGGTACGGGTTCGGCCTGCCCCGCGCCGAGGTGGAGGGGCGCCTCGGCGCCCTGGAGGCGGCGTGCCGCGCCCGCGGCCGCACACCCTCCGCCGTGCACGTGGCGGTCAACATGGCGGACGGCGCGCCGGACGACGTGGCGGCGCTGGCGGCCCTGGGCGTGGACGAGCTGGTCCTCGTGGCGTCCCCCCCGGCGGATCCGGCAGCGGCCGGGGCGTGGGTTGGCGATCTCGCCCGCACCTGGTCGGTCCACCCGGCAGGTCGTTGACCGCCCGGGCCGGGGAGGGTCCCTCCGGCGCGGCGCCCCATGGTCCATCCTGGTGGCGGGTTGGGGGTGGCGACCCGGCCGCGATCGTCGCGCCCGCAGCGGCGGCCGGCTGCCACCGGGCCCCGGGCGGCCCCGGTGGGCGGATCACCCGGGCCGGCCGCTGCTCGGCCCGGGACGGTGTGCCGTCCGGGGCCTCCCCCCGGGCCCCGGGCGGCACTCACTCCGGCACTCCCGGACCGGTGGGCCGAGGCAGCGTTCAGTCGTCGTCCCGCATGACCAGCACCGGGCAGTGGGCGTGGGCCACGCAGTGCGTGCTCACCGAGCCGAGCAGCATGCCGGCGAACTCGCCGTGCCCCCGGCTGCCCACCACCAGCAGGTCCGCCCCGGCCGACAGCTCCACGAGCACCCTCGCCGGGTGCCCCTCGACCACCCGCGGCACGAACGCCACGTCCGGGTGGGCCGCCCGCACGCCGGCCACGAGCTGCTCCAGGGCGGACTCGGCGTCGGCGTCCGGGTGGTAGTCGGCGGGCACCGGCATGCCCCAGCCGTAGGTGGAGGGCCACTCCCAGCAGGCCACCACCTCCACGGCGGCGCCGGTGAGCCCGCCCTGCCGGGCCGCCCACCGCAGGGCGCTGACCGACGCCTCGGAGCCGTCCACCCCGACCACGATGTGCCCGGTCGCCGCCTCGCCCGCCTCGCCCGCCTCGCCTGCGCCCCGTGCCTCGCCCGCCGTCATGCCCTGTCCTCCTGCAGCTCCCCGGACGCCCGGACGATCACCGTGGTGCAGTGCGCGTGGAGCGAGCACTGCTGGCCCACCGAGCCCAGCAGCAGGCCGGCGAACCCGCCGTGGCCGCGTGACCCCACCACGAGCAGGTCGGCGTCCCGGCTGGCCTCGATCAGCGACCTCGCCGGTATGGCCTCGTGGGTCACCGCCCGGACCGTCACCCCCGGCGCGACCGCCTCGGCCCTCCCCGCTGCCTCGTGGATGACCCGCTGCATGGCCTGCCGCACGTCCTCGGCGGTGACGAACACGTACCCAGGGCTGTACACCGTGGAGATCTCGAGCTCGCCCCCGCGGCGCCCGGCCTCGGCCGCCGCCCACTCGACGGCGCGGAGGCCGCCCGCCGACCCGTCCACCCCCACCACGATCCTCCGCATCCTCGCCACCTCCGGTTCGTCCACCGCCAGCACGTCAGTGAGTATGGAACGGCCGGCCCGTTCCGCATCTTGCGTGGGTTGCCCACCATGCTGGGGCGGACCGAGCCACATACGGAAGGAGCCGACCGTGTTGATCCATGTTCCCCCTGAT
>JBOGGH010000481.1:0-2843 GCA_050743905.1 Acidimicrobiales bacterium | reverse complement strand
CCCTTCAGCGGCTCCACGGGGATGGACGTGCCGAGCTGGCCCTCGAGCGCCGCCGTCCACGCCCCGCCGGCCACCGCCACCGCGCCGCACCGCACCTCGTGGTCCGCGGTGGCCACGCCGGTCACCGTGCTGCCACGCGTGCGCAGGCGCCCCTCGCCCGCCACGTGCACCACGCCCCGGCGCTCCCCGGCGGCCACCAGGGCGGCGGCGAACCGGCGCCCGTCCACCCGGGCCGCGTCCGGGTGGTACAGGGCGCGCCAGACCTCGCCGAGGGGCGGGAACAGGCGGCGCGCCTCGGCGACGTCCACCTCGCGCAGCACGCCCGGCGCCCTCGGCAGTGCGAGCGTGGCGAGCTCCTCGAACCAGGGGTCCTCGTGCTCCTCCCGCACCACCGAGAGCAGCCCGCAGCGGTCGTAGCCGGTGTCGGCGCACCCGTCGCCCGCCAGGCGCTCCGCCAGCACGGGGTAGTGGTCGCCCGCGGCCCGGGCGAACGCGTACCAGGCCGGGTCGGGATGCGGGCTCGTGTCCGGCGAGAGGATGCCGGCGCCGGCGTCGGTGGCGCGGCCGTGGTCCCGGCGGTCCACGAGGACCACCGAGGCGCCCGCGGTGGCCAGCTCGTAGGCGAGCGCCGCCCCCACGATGCCGCCCCCCACCACGGCGGCGTCACAGGTGAGGGATCCCATGGGTAGATCATGCCCCGAGGCCACGGGACCGGGCGAGCCGGGCGCCGCCAGGTGGCGGGGACACCAGGAGTTCTAAGGGCAAGTTGACCTTAGAAGTAAGGTGCGCCTAACATCATCACCCGATGACGGGCGCACACGGGCCGGCGCTCCGGCCGAGAACGGGACAGGCGGGGACGGGACGGACGGCCCGCCGGTGGGCGGTCCCGGGAGTCCTGGCCGTGGCCCTGGCCGGCACCCTGCTCGCCGCCTGCGGGTCGCCCGGCGGCTCGTCCACCACCATCACCCTCTACAACGGCCAGCACGTCCAGACCACCGACGCGCTGGTGACGGCGTTCGAGCAGCAGACGGGCATCACGGTGCAGGTCCGCAGCGACACAGAGGACACCCTGGCGGACCAGATCGCCGCCGAGGGCAGCCGCTCCCCCGCCGACGTGGTCTACACGGAGAACACCCCGGCGATGCAGTACCTGGCGGAGAAGGGCCTGCTGGCCAAGGTGGACGCCAGCACGCTGGCCCGCACGCCGTCCCGCTTCAACTCGCCGACCGGCCACTGGGTGGGCGTGTCGGCCCGGGTGAGCGTGCTCGTGTACAACCCGAGCCTCATCCACGCCGACCAGCTCCCCACCAGCGTGCTCCAGCTCGCCGACCCGCGCTACAAGGGCAAGCTGGCGTTCGCCGCCGGCGAGACGGACTTCCAGCCCATCGTGACGTCGGTGCTCCGCACCTACGGCCGTGCCCGCACGCTGACGTGGCTCGAGGGCATCAAGGCCAACTCGGCCGGCCACACATACGCCGACAACGAGACCATCACCTCCCAGGTCAACCGCGGCGTGGTGGCCTTCGGCCTGGTGGACCAGTACTACTGGTACCGCCTGCGGGCGCAGCTCGGGAGCTCGGCCATGCACTCCAAGATCGCCTCCTTCGCCCCCCACGACCCCGGCTACGTCCTCGACGTCTCGCCGGCGGGGGTGGTGGCCTCCAGCACCCACCAGGCGGCGGCCCAGCGGTTCCTGGCCTTCCTCACCTCCCGGCAGGGCCAGGAGATCATCGCCCGCTCGATCAGCTTCGAGTACCCCATCGCCTCGGGGGTGACCACGGCCAAGCCGGAGACGCCCTTCTCGCAGCTCCAGCCGAACGCCGTCACCCCGGCCGAGCTGGGCGACGGGTCCACCGCCATCTCGTTGCTGAAGCAGGCGGGCCTGCTGTGACCGGCTGGCGGCGCCACGCCCGGCGCCGCCCGGTCCTGGTGGCCCTCAGCACGGTGGTGGCCGCCGTGCTCCTGGCCCCCCTGGCCTTCCTCGTGCTCGAGGCCCAGGGGGCGGGGGTCCGGACCGTGGTGGACCTCGTCTTCGAGCGACTCACGGCGACGCTGCTGTGGAACACCATCCGGCTGGCGGTGGTGGTGACCGTGCTCTGCGCGGTGATCGGCACGCTGGCGGCGTGGTGCGTGGAGCGCACCGACCTGCCGGGCCGGCGCGCGTGGGCCGTCCTGGTGGTGGTGCCGTTCGCCATCCCGGACTTCGCCATCAGTTGGGGGTGGTCGTCCCTCACCACGTGGATCCACGGCTTCCAGGGCGCGGTGGTCGTGATGACGCTCGGCATCTACCCGCTCGTATACCTGCCCGTGGCCGCCGCGCTGCGGGCCGCCGACCCCGGCCAGGAGGAGGTGGCCCGGAGCCTGGGGGTGGGCCGGGTGCGGACCTTCCTGCAGGTCACCCTGGGCCAGGTGCGGGGCGCCGTCCTCGGCGGGTGCGTGCTGGTGGCCCTCACCCTGCTGGCCGAGTACGGCGCCTTCGAGATCCTGGGCTACCGGACCTTCACGACCGAGATCTTCACCGAGTTCCAGGTGTCCTTCAGCGTGCCCTCGGCCTGCGCGCTCTCCCTGGTGCTGGTGGTGCTGGGGATCGTGGTCCTGGCCGGCGACTCCTTCGCCCGCGGCCGGGCCCGGGTGGACCGCAGCGGTCCCATGGCCCAGCGCCGCGTCCACCGCCACCGCCTGGGCCGGGCGACCCTCCCGGTGCTGGCCGGCTTCGCCGCCCTCGCCGCCCTCGCCCTGGGCGTGCCGGTGGGGACCACCGTCTACTGGATGCTCGAGGGCGGCCCGCAGCCGCTCGCCGGGGTCTCCCTGGCGGCGGCCACCGGCTACACCGTCCTCTACGC
>JBOGGH010000480.1:0-2846 GCA_050743905.1 Acidimicrobiales bacterium | reverse complement strand
GGCTTGGCGAGTCCACCGGTGCGCCGCTGGGGTGCGGCGAGTGCCGGCCACCAGCGAGCCCCCCGCTGCTCCACCGCATGATCCGTTTCGAGAACGTCACCAAGACGTACAAGCACACCACCGTGGCCCTGCGCGACGTCTCGCTCGAGGTCGACAAGGGTGAGTTCGTCTTCCTGGTGGGGGCCTCGGGCTCGGGCAAGACCACGTTCATCAGGCTCCTCCTGCGCGAGGAGCTGCCGGACCGGGGCCGCATCTGGGAGGCGGGCCGGGACATCGTCCACCTGCCCAAGTGGCGCGTGCCGTACCTGCGGCGGAACATCGGCTGCGTCTTCCAGGACTTCCGGCTGCTGCCCAACAAGTCCGTCTTCGAGAACGTGGCCTTCGCGCTGGAGGTGATCGGCCGCCCCAAGCACGTGGTGGCGTCCCAGGTCCCCCAGGTCCTGGACCTGGTGGGCCTCTCCAAGAAGCGGGACAACCTGCCGGGCGAGCTCTCCGGCGGCGAGCAGCAGCGGGTGGCCGTGGCCCGGGCCTTCGTGAACCGGCCGCTGATCCTCCTGGCGGACGAGCCCACCGGGAACCTCGACCCGGCCACCAGCCAGGGCATCATGCAGCTCCTGGACCGGATCAACCGCACCGGCACCACGGTGGTGGTGGCCACCCACGACGAGGTGCTGGTGAACTGGATGCGCCGGCGGGTGGTCGAGCTGGACCACGGGTCGCTCGTGCGCGACCAGGCGCGGGGCGTCTACGGGATCGACGCCGGGGCCTCCGGCGGCGGTGCCGCCGCCGGCTACGCCGGGGCGGCGACGGGCCCCGAGCCCACCCAGGCCCCGTCCGGCGGCGCCGCCTGATGCCGGTCTCGACCGACTACGTCGTCCGCGAGACGGCGGCCAACCTCTGGCGGAACCGGCTGATGACCATCGCCGCCGTGCTCACGGTGGCGGTGTCCCTGGCCCTCGTGGGTGCGGCGCTGCTGCTGAAGCAGGGCGCGGCCCACGCCGAGGTGGAGTGGCAGCGGGGCACCGAGGTCATCGTGTGGACGAAGCCCACAGCGAGCACGCTCGAGAGCAACGCCGTGGGGACCCAGCTCGCCTCGCTCAACTACGTCTCGGGCTGCAAGTACCACACCCAGCAGCAGGACTGGAACGAGGCCAAGCAGCTCCTCGGGACCCTGTGGACCGAGGGCGGCACCACGGTGGCCGAGACCCCCGCCTCGTGGCGGTGCACCCCGGTCCACCCCGAGGACGCCAATGCGGTCATCCAGAGGTTCAAGGGCCAGCCCGGGGTCAAGAACGTGTCGGCGCCGCTGGCGCAGATCCGCAGCGAGCAGAAGGTCATCACCATCCTCCAGTGGGTCTTCATCGTGGTGGCGGTGGTGCTGCTGATCTCGGCGGCGGTGCTCATCCTGAACACCATCCGCATGGCCATCTTCGCCCGGCGGCGCGAGGTGTCGGTGATGAAGCTGGTGGGCGCCACCAACTGGTTCATCCGCGTCCCCTTCATGTCCGAGGGCATGTTCCAGGGGCTCGTGGGCTCGGCGCTGGCCGCCGCGCTGGTGTACGTCCTCCACGTCATCCTGAACGACGTCGGCAGCACCCCCGGGTCGCTCATGTACCAGATGCGCATGACCGGCTGGGAGGTGTTCGCCACCGACGCCGTGGTGGTGGTCGTGGGCGCGTGCATCGGCACGCTGGGCTCGGCCATCGCCATCCGTCGCTTCCTCGACGTGTGACGTCGCCGTCGGCGGCGCCCGGCACGGCCCCTCCCGGCACGGCCGATCCCGGGATCTCCGCCGCCCGGGCCGAGCGGGTGACCCGCCGCTACGGCACCGGCGCGGCCGGGGTGCGGGCACTGGACGACGTCTCGGTGGCCGTGGCCGCCGGGTCGTTCACGGCCATCACCGGGCCCTCGGGCTCGGGGAAGTCCACGCTGCTGCACTGCCTGGCCGGCCTGGACCGACCGACATCGGGCCGGATCCTGCTGGGCGACACCGAGCTCACCCGCTGCAGCGACAGCCAGCTCACCCGGCTGCGCCGGGACCGGGTGGGCTTCGTGTTCCAGGCGTTCAACCTGGTGCCCACGTTGACGGCGCGGGAGAACATCCTCCTCCCGCTGGAGATCGCCGGCCGCCGGCCGGACACGGCGTGGCTCGACGAGCTGGTGGAGGTGCTCGGCATCGGCCCGCGGCTGCGGCACCGGCCCAACGAGCTGTCCGGCGGCGAGCAGCAGCGGGTGGCGGTGGCGCGGGCGCTGGTGAGCCGGCCCGACGTGGTCTTCGCCGACGAGCCCACCGGCAACCTCGACTCCCGCACCGGCCACGACCTGCTGTCGCTGGTGGTGGACGCCGTCCGTCACTACCACCAGACGGTGGTGATGGTCACCCACGACGCCGGGGCGGCTGCCCGCTCCGACCGCGTGCTCTTCCTGGTGGACGGCAAGGTGGCCGACGACCTGGCCGGGCCCACCCCGGCGGCGGTCCACGAGCGGATGCAGGCCCTGTGGGGCTGAGCGGCGCCGCCCCCGGCCCGTGCGCCGGCTGACCCTGCGGGGCCTGCTGGCCCACCGGGTGCGGCTGGCCGCCACCCTCCTGGCGGTGGTGCTGGGCGTGGGGTTCGTGGCCGGCACCTACGTGCTGACCGACACCCTCCGCCAGGCCATCACCGGGGTGGTGGACCAGTCCCAGGCCGGCGTGGCGGTGGTGGTGACGGGCCGGTCCGCCCAGGCGACGACGTCCGGTCCGGCCGCGTTCGGCACCGGCGGCCGGACCGTGCCCCAGTCCACGATGGGCAGGGTGGCGGCGGTGCCGGGGGTGGCCGCCGCCGACGGCGTGGTGGCCGGCCCGGTGG
>JBOGGH010000479.1:0-2849 GCA_050743905.1 Acidimicrobiales bacterium | reverse complement strand
GCGCGGTGGTGGTGAACGACGCCTACAACGCCAACCCCACGTCCATGCGGGCGGCGCTGGAGGCGCTGGCCGCCATGGAGGCCGACCGTCGGATCGCCGTCCTGGGCGAGATGGCCGAGCTCGGCCCGTCCTCGGCCGAGGGGCACCTGGAGGTGGCCGGCGAGGCGCTCGAGCTCGGCGTGGAGCTCGTGGCCTACCGCACCCCCGCCTACGGCGTGCCGGCCGCCGTCACCGAGGCCGAGCTCGTGGACCGGCTCATGCCGCTCGGGCGCGGCGACGTGGTGCTGGTGAAGGGCAGCCGGGCTGCCGGGCTGGAGGCGGTGGCCGACGCGCTGGTGCGCGCCCTCGACGGCACCGGGGCGGGACGGTGAGCGGTTCCTGAGGATCCCCGGAGGCGACACACATCGGGCGGCGCGCCCTGGCAGAATTGCGGCGGCGCGGAAGATCGTCGAAAGGGAGCGTCTGGCTGAGCGGCGGGGAGCGAGCAGGGAGGAACGCACATGCAGCCTCGGATCACCAACGCCCATGAGGTAGGCGACGCGTGGCGCGTGCGCGAGGTCGCCGAGGCCGGGGGCCGGACGGACCGCATCGCCCCCCTGGTCCACGAGCTGATCGCCTGGGATCTCGTGGTGCGCGCCGAGTCGGGGGCCTTCGTGCTCCGTGACGACGTGCAGCGCCGGCTGCAGGAGGCCTCCGCCCGCCAGGGGACCTCCACCCCCGAGGTCTACGTGGGTCGTCCCTGCCACCGCTGCGGGGCCTCCGGCGTGACCCGGATGGTGGACGGGGCGCGGCTGTGCGACGCCTGCAGCCGTGTCTCGGTGGTGGAGGCCGAGCCCGAGGGCCGGCCCTCCCGGCGGCACGGGCGCCACCACGAGCGCTGGTGGGGGCACAAGGCGGGGTAGGCCGTTCGGCGGCAGCCACGAGGACGGCCCGGACGGCGTGTGCGGCCAGGGGCCGGCTGCCCGGGGCCGGCGGGCGCCGGGTGTGCCCTGGTTCCGCGTCCTGGCGAAATCGCGGACACCGGTTGAGGTCAGGCTCCCCTCCTCCCCGATGATTCGCCGGGAGGGGGAACCAACCCACCTCCCGTCCCGCGACCCGGGCCCGGCGACGGTCGGTCAGCGGAAGTCCCGCGAGGGCGGCGCCGTCCCCAGGGCCAGCGCCTCGAACCGCGAGCGGGTGCGCACCACCGAGCCGATCCCGCTCCCGGCGAAGACCACCACCAGGTTGGCCAGGACCGCCGGGATCCCGATGTAGAGGACGAGGTGGTGGCCGAAGAGCGGGTAGGCGTAGCTCGTGGTCCTGAAGTGGACGAGGGCGAGGGGCCAGGTGCCGAGGGCGATCCCCACCGCCCAGCCGCAGAGCACCCAGCGCCGGTCGAGCCACGGGACGAAGAGCGCCAGCGCCACGGCCGGGAGCACCTGGAGCATCCAGACGCCCCCGGCCAATTGGAAGTTGACGACGTAGGTGGTGGGCGCCACCACCACGAAGGCCACGGCCCCGAGCTTCACGAACAGCGACGAGATCTTGGCGACCGTGGTCTCCTCCCGTGCGCCGGCCCGCGGGCGGACGTACTGCTTCCAGATGTTCCGGGCGAACAGGTTGGACGCGGCGATCGCCATCATGGCCGCCGGCACCAGGGCCCCGATGGCGATGGCCGCCAGGGCGAACCCCGCGAACGCCGGCGGGAACATCTTGTCGAAGAGCGCGGGCACCGCGGCGTTGGCGCCGTAGGCCGGGTTCAGGTGCACGTTGGCCGCCCTCGCCATGTAGCCCATCAGGGCGAGCAGCCCGAGCATCACCGTGTAGACGGGGAGGAACACGCTGTTGCGCTGGATGACGAAGCCGCTCGAGGCCGACAGCGCCCCGGTGATGGTGTGCGGGTACAGGAAGAGGAACAGGCCCGACCCGATGGCGAGCGTCGCGTAGTCCGTCAGGTGGCCGGCCGGCAGGGTCAACGTGGACGCCGGCACCGTGGCGAAGATGTGGGCGTAGCCGCCGAGGCGGACGGGGATGTAGGTCACGCCCACCAGGACGGTGATCCAGATCAGCACGTCCTTGGCCACGGAGATGAGCGTGGCCGAGCGGAGGCCCGAGACGTACGTCACGACGGCGAGCAGCCCGAAGGCGGTCCACAGCGACGCGTCCACCGGGAGGCCCACCTGGGCGATCGCCACCTCGATGCCGTACACCTGGAGGGCGGCGTAGGGCACGATCGCCACCAGGCCGGTGACCGTGACCACGAGGGACAGGAGCGGGCTCCCGAACCGGTCGAGGACGTAGTCGCTCGACGTGACGTAGCCCTTCCGGTTGGCCACCTCCCACAGTCGGGGCAGGAAGACGAAGGCCACGGGGTAGGCGATGACGAGGTAGGGCAGCGCGTAGAAGCCCGCCGCCCCGGTCCCGTAGACGAGCGCCGGGATGGCGATGAACGAGTAGGTGGTGTAGACGCTGCCCCCCTGGAGGAACCACGTGAGGAACCCCCCGAACCTCCTGCCGCCGAGGGCCCACTCGTCGATCTGGTTGAGGTCGGCCCGCCGCCACCGGGAGGCGGCGATGCCGAGGACCGTGACGCCGGCGAACAGGACGAGGATGACGGACGCCTGGACCACCTGGATGCCGGCGAGGACGACCGGCGGTCCGTGGCCGGCGGTCACCGGGACCCGCCCCCCGCCGGCCGGTCGGCCGGCGGGGCGTCGTGCCGCGGGGCGACCGCCGACTCGGTGCCGCGCAGCAGGTAGACGACCCCGGTGACCACGCCGCCCACGAGGATCAGCGCGAACTGGTACCAGACGAAGAACGGCACCCCGGCGAGCCGCGGGTCCACGCGGTTGTAGAGCAGCGGGACCACC
>JBOGGH010000478.1:0-2851 GCA_050743905.1 Acidimicrobiales bacterium | reverse complement strand
GCGTCCGGGAAGCCGGCCGCCGGGGCGGGGTGGCCGCGCGCGGCGCGCAGCCACGTCCGGTCGGCGACGTACTGGTAGAAGAGGAAGTCCCGGCGGTCGACGCCCGTGGCGCGGAACATCTCCTCGCGCATGGCGGCCAGGTCCGGGTGCTCCGGCGGGCTCCCGGCGAGCTGCACGAGCAGCGAGTCCTCCGGGGCGCCCACCACGAAGTCGGACGTGAGCTCGAGCGTGGCCTGCTCGAAGAACACCTCCAGGCGGCGCTCCTCGCGCCCCACCACGCCGTTGAACACGCTCACCAACGTGCCCACCACCCCGCTCTCGTGCTCGATGGTGACCGTGGCCGTGTCCTCCACGCCGTAGCCGAGGGCGTGCCGGGTCCGGGCGAACACCTGGCGGGCCGGCCCGAACGTCCACAGCAGCACGTCCACGGCGTGGATGGAGTGCTCCAGGAGCGCGCCGCCCCCCGCCTGCTGCGGGTCCTGGCGCCACGAGCTGTGCCCCGGGACGACGTCGGTGGTGGGAAAGAACTGGTCGTCGCGCAGGGCGTAGGCCATGGGGGCGCCCCACGTCCGCCCCTCCACCTGGGCCACGAGGTGGCGGTAGAGGGGGTGGAACCGCGACTGGAAGCCCACCTGGGCCACCACGCCGGCGGCGTCCACCCGGGCGCAGAGGTCCCGCACGGCGTCGAAGGTGGGGCAGAGCGGCTTCTCGCACATCACCGCCTTGCCGGCGGCCACGGCCGCCCCCACCACCTCGGCGTGGAACCTGGTGGGCGTGCACACCATCACCGCCTCGACCGACGGGTCCTCCAGCACCTCGGCCGGGTCCGCCGCCAGGCGGCCGAAGGCGCAGTTGCGGTTGGCGGCGGCGCGGGCGGCCGGATCCGGGTCGGCGGCCACCACCGGCTCCACCAGTCCGTCCCCGGCCAGCTTGGCCAGGCCGTCGGCGTGGATCTGCCCGTTGGACCCGCAGCCCACCAGCCCCAGCCGGACCGGCTCCTCGTCACTCGGCATCGCGGTTCAGCTCCTTCCGGCGGGCCCGGCGGGAACCCTCGGGCTCGTGGACATGCGGCATTCCACCACGGCCGCCCCCCGCCGCGCCTACCCCCGCAGCGCCGTGGTGACCGCGTTGGCGTTGGCCACGCCGGCGCCAGGTGCTGGACGTGGTTCGGCACGGCGTCCGCAGCCCGGTAGACCAGCCGCCCCGCAGCGCGGTCCAACCGCTTGCCGGCGGCTCGGGCCCGCCGCCGGCCGCCTGATGAGCGAGGCCTTGCCGTAGCGCCGGGGCGAGAGAGGGTCTCGCGCGCCACCGAGAGCGCGTCCTCGGCGGCGCGGGTGGCGGCGTCCGGCACGAACCCGGTCACCGGTTCCCCACACGCCGCTGCGGCCTGGCGGATGAGCTCGGCCCGTCGGCATATCCTGACATCGACATGAGCGTCGGGAAATGCTGACATGTGGTAGAATGTCAGGGTACGCTGACATAGCAAGGAGGGCGGATGGCCGTCACGCTCCGGGCCACGAGGCCGGACGATCTCACCGCCGCGGTCCGGGAGTTCAGGACGCTGAAGGGGCTCTCCCAGGTGGAACTGGCCGAGCTGGCCGGCGTGAACCGCCAGTACGTGTCCGACCTGGAACGTGGCCACGTGGTGCAGCAGGTCCGCTACCTGCTCCGGCTGCTCCAGCAGCTCGGCGTCGAGGTCACCCTCACCATGGAGGAGGCGTAGTGCCGGACGGGCTCGCCGTCTGGCTGTACGGCGTCCGCGCCGGCACCCTGGCCGGCGGGAGACGAGGGCTCTCGTTCAGCTTCAGCGAGGACGCCTACCGGCGGTGGGGGCTCCGGTCGCCCGTCCTCTCCCTGTCGATGCCCGTGAGCACCCGCCCCTACGGGGACGGCGCGGCGACCCCGTTCTTCGAGGGGCTGCTCCCGGAAGGCCAGCTTCGGAGGACCATCGCCTACGACTTCCGCATCAGCGAGACCGACACCCTCGGCCTCCTGGCCGAGATCGGCCGCGACTGCGCCGGCGCACTGGTGGTGCAGCCCGAGGCCGATGGCGCGCCCCCGGCGCCCGCGCAGCCCGCCGCGCCGATCGGCAGCGACGAGGTGGCGGCGCGCATCGCCAGGCTCCCCACCTTTCCTCTCGGCGTCGACCAGCGGGTGCGGGTGTCGCTCCCGGGCATGCAGAACAAGCTGCTGCTCACGAGGTCGGGCACCGGGTGGGCGCTCCCCACCGGGGCTCCGTCCACCCACATCCTGAAGCCGGCCGTCAGCCAGCTCCCGGGCTCGGTGGAGAACGAGCACTTCTGCATGCGACTGGCCGGCCGGGTGGGGCTGCGTGCCGCCACCACGGAGGTCGAGCGGTTCGCCGGCAACCCGGTGCTGGTCGTGGAGCGCTTCGACAGGGTGGTCCAGCGCAGCGGCGGGGTCCGGCGGGTGCACCAGGAGGACGCCGCCCAGGCGCTGGCCGTCCAGCCGGCGATGAAGTACGAGGAGCCCGGCGGTCCGTCGCTGCGCCGCGTGGCGATGCTCCTGGACGAGTGGCGGGTGCCGGCGGGACAGCTCCTCGAGCTCCTCCGGCAGGTGACGTTCTGCGTGGCGGTGGGCGACGCCGACCACCACGCCAAGAACATCTCGATCCTGCACCACGAGGACGGCCGCATCGGCCTCACGCCGCTGTACGACGTGATGTGCACCCGCCACTACCCCTCGGTCACAACCACCCCTGGCATGTTCGTGAACGGCAAGCGCCACATCGACCAGATCCGCGCCGACGACCTCGTCGCCGAGGGGACGGCGTGGGGACTGCCGGAAGGGGACGCCGGCGCGGCGGTCTGGGACGTGCTCCACGCGCTCC
>JBOGGH010000477.1:0-2855 GCA_050743905.1 Acidimicrobiales bacterium | reverse complement strand
GCCGTGGTGGTCAAGCCCTGCGGCGCCCCGGCGCCGTCGCCCACGAGCACGTCCACCACCACCACGGTGATGTTGTCGTTCCCGCCGTGCTCGTTGGCCATCGCCACCAGGTGGCGGGCCGCGTCCGTGGGGTCGGCCACCTCCGAGAGCACGCCGGCGATCCCGGCCGGGTCCACCTCGTTGGTCAGCCCGTCGCTGCAGAGCAGCAGCCGGTCCCCCACCTGGAGGTGGAGCTCCCAGAGGTCCACCTCCACCCCCGCCGCCACGCCCAGGGCGCGGGTCAGGATGTGCCGGTGCGGGTGCACCGCCGCCTCGGCCTCCGTCAGCTCGCCGTGGCGGACCTTCTCCTCGGCCAGGCTGTGGTCCGCCGTGACCTGGGTGACCCGGCCACCGGAGAAGAGGTAGGCGCGGGAGTCCCCCACGTTGGCCAGGGCGATCACGTCGCGGCCGTCCGTGCCGGCCACCAGTGCCGCCGCGGTCAGGGTGGTGCCCATCCCCCGGAGCTCCACCCGCTGCTGGCTCTGCCGCCAGACGGCGGCGTTGGCCTCGCCGACCGCCTGCCGCAGCCCGTCGAGCGTGGCGTGACGGGCGAACGCCTCGCGGAGCGCGTCCACGGCCACCTGGGCCGCCACCTCGCCGCCGGCGTGGCCGCCCATGCCGTCGGCCACGGCGTACAGGTTCGGCGCCTCGAGGGAGAGATCCTGGTTGCTGCTCCGGACCCGGCCCACGTCGGTGGCCGAGCCCGACCGCAGGACGGTCATCGCGTGACCTCGAAGACCGTCCCCCCGACCTGGAGCAGGTCGCCACGCGCCAGCCTCGTGGGCTTGGTGATCCGCTCGGAGTTCACGAAGGTGCCGTTGGTGGACTGGAGGTCCTCCACCCAGAGCTGGTCGCCGCGGCGGAAGAGGCGGGCGTGGAGGGTGGAGGAGTAGACGTCGTAGGACGTGGGCACGCCGCACCCCGGGGAGCGGCCCACGGTCAGCTCCTCGTCCAGGTCGAACGTGCGCCCGGCCTGCTCGGCCGGCTCCAGCACCTCCAGGAAGAGCTGCTTCTTGCGCCGCCTCGGCGGCTCGTGGCCCACGAGCGCCCGCTCCTCCTCCCGGGCGGCCCGGCGGCGCTCGCCACGCGTCTGGCGGGGCCCGGCCGGCCGCACCTCCACCCAGACGGCACGCACCACGCGGAGGAAGAAGAGGAACACGAGCGCGATGGCCAGCCACTGCAGCGGCCGGACGATCGCCGAGTAGTTCGTGGAGGCGCCGAGGAGCACCGTCCCGCCCGCTCCGGTCACGAGAGCTCGAGGACGAGGGTGGTCGAGCCGACGGTGATCTCGTCGCCGCTCGCCAGGTGCTGCTCACGCACGGAGACGCCGTTCACCCTGGTCCCGTTGGTGGAACCCAGGTCGGTGACGACCACCCCGTCCCCGGCACGGCGGACCTCGGCGTGGCGCCGGCTCACGTTGGGATCGCCCAGCACCACGGCGCACTCCGGCAGCCGGCCGACCACCACCGGGTCGTCGCCGAGCGCGACACGGTTCCCGTCGGGCAGCACCAGCTCGGCGTAGACGCCCTCGTCCGGGCCCTCCACCACCTCCGCGGTGATCGTGAACCTGCCGGCCCGCAGGCGCGCCCCCTCGTAGATCTGCACGTCCACCGGTCCCACGAAAGCGTAGCCCTCGGCGCGCGCGTGCTCGCGGGCGGCGTCGGCGAGCTCGCGGGAGAGCGCGTCCACGAAGTTGGCGAACCGGTCGACGTCGGCGGGCGCAAGGGTCACGTTGAAGGCATTGGGCGCGATGAGGCCGTGGACCCCCACCCGGCGGTGCAGGTCCATCTCACGCGTCAGCCGTCGACCGATCTCGATCGGCTGCAGGTTGCTCCGGAAGGGTTTCGCCAACGTGCCCTCCACCAGGCGCTCGAGCCGTTCCTCCAACTCCTGGAGTCCCATGGTCCGAGCAATCCTACCGGGCGGGTATCGCGCCAGACTGGGCACCGGCCCTCCGTCCCTGGTGGAGCGGCTGATCTGGCCCTCGCCGGCGTGGACTAGCCTTGCCTGGTCACACGGGCGAGTGGCGGAATTGGCAGACGCGCAGGATTCAGGTTCCTGTGTCCGAAAGGATGTGGGGGTTCAAGTCCCCCCTCGCCCACGCAGGACCTCGTGCGGGTAGTGCGCCATGTCCAGCCCCGACCCCAAGCCGATCTCCACCACGCGGCCCCCGAGCCCCTCCGCCACCCGGTCGCGCCAGGTGTCCACGGGCGGACGCTATCCCTGCCCGATCGCGTGCCCGGCGTCGCCCACCGGCACGAAGTTCCAGTGCTCGCCGTAGGCGAGGGTGTGGCCCCCCTGCCGGCGCAGGCGCTCGGACAGCTCCTCCACCCCGTCCCCGGGCACCCGTGCCGCCAGCGCCATCGCGCCGCGCCCGAGCGCGGCCGACAGGCCGTCGCAGTACTCGCAGTCGTTGGTCAGGAGGCGTTGCGCCACCCTGACGATGGCCACCGGCACGCCGTGGTGGCGCACGTGCGCGTCGAGGCTCCGGATGCCCTTGTCGCCGTAGAACGTCCACACGTCGTCGGCGGCCCCCTCGGCGCGCAGCGCCGCCGCCACGTCGGGACCCTCCCAACAGCAGGCGGCCGTGCGGTCGCCCTCGCGGTGCTCGTGCCCCCAGCTTCGCCGGTGGGCGGGGAGGCCCCCAGGGGCTTGGTCCCTTGGGGGCGGGGTCGTGCCCCCGGCGGCCCGACGGGCGTCCTCCGCGGTCACGGTCGCGCCGGCGCCGCCGCGCGCGCCTGACGCCGCGCCGGGTGGCAGGCTACGGGCATGCGGAGGCCGCACCCGCCCGTCCCCGGAAGCCGCCGGTGCCCCGG
>JBOGGH010000476.1:0-2867 GCA_050743905.1 Acidimicrobiales bacterium | reverse complement strand
GGCCAGCAGCGGGCCGGCGAGGGTGTGGTCGTGGACGAGGTCGCACCCGGCCAGGGCGGCACGGGCGGCGAGGGCGTGGCGCAGCTCCGGCACGGCCATCCCGATCCGTGTGCCCTCGGCCTCCGCCAGCACCCAGCGGCGGGGGACCGGGCAGGTGGAGTCGCCGGTGGTGAACAGCGTGACCTGGTGGCCGGCGGCCTGGATGCCCCGGGCCAGCTCGTCCACCACCAGCTCGATGCCGCCGTAGAGCGGCGGCGGGACGGGGGTCCAGGGCGGGGCGACCAGGCCAACGTGCATGCTCTGCATTCAACCACCGGCGTGGGGCGCGCCAGGGCAGGTGGGCCACGGTGCCGCCCGATCCTGCATCGCCAGTTGCCGGCGTGGCGGAATTTCCGAAACGGAACGGTTGCGTTTCCTGCCCGGGTCGCGTAGAGTGTGTACGGAACAGTTTCGTACTGTGCCGGAGCGCACAGGCAGGAGGGCCGGCCCGGAAGGCGCCGGCCGGGAGGTAGGCGGGAAGGCCATGCAGGCGGGTCCACGGACGGGGAGCACGGAGGACGAGGCGCCCGGCGCCGATGTGGAGCCGGTTGCCGGCGCCGGGGTGGCGGACGGCGAGGCGGCAGGCCGCGGCCCGGGCCGCCCCCGGTCGGAGGAGCGTGAGCAGGCCATCCTCGACGCCGCCCTCGACCTGGTGATGGAGGTGGGCTACGACCGCCTGAGCATGGACGCGCTGGCCGAGCGGGCCCGGGCCAGCAAGGCCACCATCTACCGCCACTGGTCCGGCAAGGCCGAGGTGGTGGCGGCGGCGCTGCGGTGCCGGTCAACGGCGATGGCCGAGGAGCCGCCGGACACCGGCTCGCTCCGGGGCGACCTGCTGGCCCTGCTCACCCGGTCCTGCGAGACGCTCTCGTCCTCCGAGGGGGCGCTGATGGCCGCCGTGCTGTGGGCCATGCGCTCCGACCCGGAGCTGGCGGCGCTGGTGCGCGGCCAGATGGTGGAGGGCAAGCGCGACGTGGTGGAGGCCGCGGTGGCGCGGGCCGTCGACCGCGGCGAGTGCCCGCCCGGCACGGACCCGGCGGTGGCCGGCGAGGTGATGCCGGCCATGGTCCTCTCCCGCATGCTCGTCACCGGCGAGCCCCTCGACGACGCCTTCTGTGCCCACCTGGTGGACGACGTGCTGCTGCCCCTGCTGCGCTGACCGCCGCCCACCCCTACCCCATCCAGATCCCGTACCCGACGACCCCTTGACCCCGCACGCCCACGAACCGGCCCCACGCACCACGAGAACCGAGGACACCATGGCCATCACCGAACAGCACCCCGCCGCCGCCACCGTCACGCCGGACGGCCCGGCCCCCCCGGCCAACCCGCCCGATCCGCGCCGGTGGCTCGCCCTCGCCGTCATCGCCGTGGCCCAGCTCATGGTGGTGCTCGACGCCTCCATCGTCATCATCGCCCTGCCCTCGGCGCAGCACGCGCTGCACATCTCGACCGACAACCGGCAGTGGGTGATCACCGCCTACGGGCTGGCGTTCGGGGGCCTGCTGCTGCTGGGCGGGCGCATCGCCGACTTCATGGGGCGCAAGCGGATGTTCGTGGTGGGCCTGCTGGGGTTCGCGGCCGCGTCGGCGCTCGGCGGCGTGGCCGTGGACTCGGCCATGCTCTTCTCCGCCCGCGCGCTGCAGGGTGCCTTCGCCGCCCTCATGGCGCCGGCCGCCCTCTCGTTGATCACCACCACCTTCACCGAGCCCAAGGAGCGGGCCTCCGCCTTCGGCGTCTACGGCGCCATCTCCGGCGGGGGCGCCGCCATCGGCCTCATCATGGGCGGCGTCCTCACCGAGTTCGCCTCCTGGCGCTGGTGCCTGCTGGTCAACGTGCCGATCTCGCTGCTGGCCGCGGGGGCTGCCGTCCGCCTGGTCCGGGAGAGCCGGGCCACCGGCCAGACCCGCTACGACATCCCGGGGGTGGTGGCGTCCAGCGCCGGGCTCGTCTCCCTGGTGTACGGCTTCACCAAGGCCACCGTCGACGGCTGGGGGTCGCCTATCACGCTGGTCTTCCTCGCCGCGGCGGCGGTGCTGCTGGCCGCGTTCGTGGCGATCGAGCGGCGGTCCACCCACCCGCTGCTCCCGTTGCGGGTGCTGCTCGACCGCAACCGCGGCGGGTCGTTCCTGGCCTCGTTCATGATGGGGACGGCGATGCTCGGGATGTTCCTCTTCCTCACCTACTACTTCCAGGGCACCCTCCACTACTCGGCGCTCAGCACCGGCTTCGCCTTCCTGCCGGTCTCGGCCGGCGTGATCGTCGGCGCTTCGGCCGCCAGCCGCATCCTGCCGAGGGTGGGGCCCCGGGCACTGCTCTTCGTCGGGCTGCTCCTGGGGGCGGTGGGCTGCGGGTGGCTGACCCAGTTGGGGGTGGGCTCGGGCTACGCCCTCCACGTGCTGCCGGCCGAGATCCTGATGAGCGTGGGGCTGGGCCTGGCCTTCGTGCCGATGAGCAGCACGGCGCTGCTCGGGGTCGACACCCACGACGCCGGGGTGGCCAGCGCCGCCCTCAACATGAGCCAGCAGGCGGGCAACGCGCTCGGCACCGCGCTGCTGAACACCATCTACGCCACCGCGGTGGCCGGCTACCTGGTGGTCCACGGCACGTCGACGGCGGCCACCGCCGCCGGCCAGGTCCACGGGTACACGGTGGGCTTCTGGGTGAGCACCGCCGTCCTGGCGGGTGCCGCCCTGGTGGCGCTGCTGCTGGTCAAGGCCTCGCGCCAGGACCTGCACGGCGCCCCCGTGGAGGAGCCGGAGCTGGCACTGGCGCCGGTGGGGTAGCGGGCGGAGCCGCGCCCGGCGGGCCAGGGCCCGCCGCGGCCC
>JBOGGH010000475.1:0-2881 GCA_050743905.1 Acidimicrobiales bacterium | reverse complement strand
TCCCGGGCCCGGCGCCGGTGGATCCCGCGGCAGGTCAAGTGGGCCGTGAGCCTGGTGGCCATCTTCTTCGTGGCCGAGTACCTGCTCCTGCCCGAGCTGGCCAGCGCCCGCAAGACACTCGACCTGCTGGGCCGGGTCAACGTGCTGTGGATCGTCCTCGGCGTGGTCCTGGAGGGCCTCTCGCTCGCCGCCTACGCCGAGCTCAGCCACACGGTCCTCTCCCCCGGCGCCCCCCACCGGTTCACCCTCTTCCGGGTCAACATGTCCAGCCTGTCGGTGAGCCACGTGATCCCCGGGGGCACCGCGCCGGGCACCGCCGTGGCCTACCGGCTCCTCACCGACCTGGACGTCCCCGGGAGCACCGCCGCCTTCGGGTTGGCCACGGCGGGCGTGGGCTCGGCGGTGGTGCTGAACGGCATCTTCTGGGTGGCGCTGCTGATCTCGATCCCCCTCAGGGGCTACAACCCGCTCTACGGGTTCGCCGCCATCGCCGGGGTGATCCTCTTCGCCCTCTTCGCCGGCACGGTGCTGCTGCTCACCAAGGGCAAGCGGCAGGCGGCCGAGCGCGTGGAGCGCATCGCCCGCCGGATCCCCCTGGTGCCGGAGCAGACGGTGGCGACGCTCGTGCAGAAGATCGCCGACCGCCTGGTCGTCCTGCTCCGAGACCGCCAGCTCCTCGTCCACGCGCTGGTGTGGGCGGCGGCCAACTGGCTCCTGGACGCGGCATCGCTCTGGGTGTTCGTGCTGGCCTTCGGGCACGCCGTCTCGCCCATCGACCTGCTCGTGGCCTACGGCCTGGCGATGGTGCTGGCCGTGATCCCGATCACCCCCGGGGGCCTGGGCGTGGTGGAGGGGGTCCTGATCCCCACGCTGGTGGGGTTCGGGGTGCCGCTCGGCACGGCCACCCTCGGGGTGCTCTCCTACCGCCTGGTCAATTTCTGGCTGCCGATCCCGGTGGGCGGCGGTGCCTACCTCTCGCTGCGGTTCGGGCCGCGGGCGCGACGGCGCCGGCGGGAGGAGGCGGCGCGACTGGCCGGCGCGGCACCCGGGCCGGGAACGGTCAGTGCGGCCGGGTGCGCTCCGACGGCCGGGGCTCCACCTCGCGCCGGCGGCGGGCCCGCTCCACCGCCAGCTCCTTCAGCCGACGCTGGGCGCTGATCCCCTCGCGGGTGGGCACCCGGCGCCACCGCTTGTCGGCGCCCAGGACCCAGGCGTTCGAGTCGTCGGCGAAGACCAGGTCGAGGATCTCCAGCAGCCGGGCCTGCAGCTCGGGGTCGCGCACCGGCACGAGCACCTCGATGCGACGGTCCAGGTTCCGCTCCATGAGGTCGGCCGACCCGATGAGCAGCGTGAGCGGCAGGCCGTCCCGGCCGGGCTCGCGTTCGGTGCCGGGGTGGGGCACGTCGTCCACGCTGCCGCCGAACCGGTAGATGCGGGAGTGCTCGAGGAACTGCCCCACCACCGAGCGCACGCGGATGGTCTCGGAGAGCTCGGGGATGCCCGGCCGCAGGCAGCAGAGCCCGCGGACCGCGAGGTCGATGGGGACGCCCGCCGCCGAGGCGCGGTAGAGGGCGTCGATCATCTCGGGGTCGGTGAGGCCGTTCAGCTTCATCACGATGCGCCCGTGCGGGCCGGCGGCCGCCTGCTCCTCGATCAGCTCGAGGACCCGGGCCCGGAGCGTGACCGGGGAAACCAGGATCTCGCGGTAGCCGGTGTGCCGGCTGAAGCCGGTGAGGTAGTTGAAGAGGTCCCCCACGTCGGCGCCGATGGCCGGGTCGGCGGTGAGCAACCCCAGGTCCTCGTAGATGCGGGCCGTCTTGGCGTTGTAGTTGCCGGTGCCCACGTGGCAGTAGCGGCGGATGCCGTCCTCCTCACGGCGGAGCACCAGCACCGTCTTGGAGTGGGTCTTGAGCCCTACCAGGCCGTAGACCACGTGGACCCCGGCCTCTTCCAACGCGCGCGCCCAGGCGATGTTGGCCTGCTCGTCGAAGCGGGCCTTCACCTCCACGATCACCGCCACCTGCTTGCCGGTCTCCAGCGCCTTGATGAGGGAGGCCACGATGCCGCTGTCCCCCGAGGTGCGGTAGAGGGTCTGCTTGATCCCCAGCACGTCGGGGTCGTCCGCCGCCTGGGCCACGAACGCCTCCACCGAGGTGGCGAAGGAGTCGTAGGGGTGGTGGACCAGCACGTCGCGCTCGCGCAGCACGGCGAAGAGGTCGGTCGGCTCGTTGCCCGCCGTGGCCAGGTGCGGCGGGGTCATGGGCGTCCACGTCTCCTCGTGGAGGTCCGGCCGGTCGAGGGCGTGGACGGCCCAGAGCCCGGACAGGTCGATCGGCGCGTCCACGGCGTAGGTGCCGTCGGCCGACACGTCGAGCTCGGTGGCCAGCATCTCGCGCAGCTCCGGGCTGGCCTGGCTGGCGATCTCCAGGCGCACGGCGCTGCCGAACCGGCGGCGGCGGAGCTCCATCTCCACCGCCACCAGCAGGTCGTCCGCCTCGTCCTCCTCCACCGTCAGGTCGGCGTTGCGGGTCACCCGGAAGACGTCGTGCTCGCCGATGGTCATCCCCGGGAAGAGGGTCTCCAGGTGGGCGGCGATCACCTGCTCCAGGGGCACGAACCGCTCGCCGTCGGGCATCACCACGAACCGCGGCAGCACGGGCGGCACCTTCACCCGGGCGATCCGCTGCTCGCCGGTCCCCGGGTCCCCCACCTCCACCAGGAGGTTCAGCGACAGGTTGGAGATGTAGGGGAACGGGTGGCCGGGGTCCACGGCCAGCGGGGTGAGCACCGGGAAGATCTGCCGGTGGAAGACGTCCACCAGGTAGGCCCGGTCGTCGTCGTCCAGGGAGGACCAGTCCGAGAGGCGGACGCCGGCGTCCGC
>JBOGGH010000474.1:0-2889 GCA_050743905.1 Acidimicrobiales bacterium | reverse complement strand
GTCCCGGGCCGTGCTCACCCGAGCGCGTCCCGTACGCGATCGGCCACCGCCGCCACCGGGCCGAGCACCAGGTTGCCCGGCGGCGCCTGCGGCAGGCGGGGATGCGGATGGGTGGGCGCCGCCGCCTTGGCCTTCTCGTACCGCACGCCCATCGTCACGCGGTCAAGGGCGTGGTGGTGCTCCGCCAGGAGCGGGAAGATCGTCTCCTCCTCCCGCGCCGCGTGCTCCGGGACCGCGTCCTGGAGGGCTCGCAGGGCGGCGGCGAAGGCCTCACCCGTCGGGTCGTGGCGCTCCATGGCCTGCAGGAGCACCGTCGCCTCCGCCTGCTCGTGCAGGCGCGCCGCCACCTCGTCCCCGGCCAGCGGCGCCACCAACCGCACGGCCGGGTAGAGGATCTCCTCCTCGGCCACCTCGTGCGCCACGAGCGTGGTCACCAGCGGCCCAAACCGCTCGGCGCGCTGCGCCGCCGGCGCGCCCACCAGGTGGTCCAGCAGCCTCGCCACCAGCCGGTGGTCGGCCGCGAGCGCGGTCACGATGTCGATCTCCCCCTGCTCCCTGCCCGGTGCGTACGTCACGGTCCGCCTCCTGCCGTTGTCGGCCTACGGTGCCGGACCACGGTGCCGGCCACCGGGATGGATACCCGGGACCCGGCGGTGCCAAGCGCGCCGGGCGAACGGACGTTTCCGGACCGGCCGCTCGCGGTAGGGGGTCGTGGGGAACGAGAGGAGGGAGCACGATGGCGGTGGACGGGGCCAACGGGAGCAGAGACCACCGGCCGGCCGGGTCCGCCCCGGCAGGTGCGCCGGCGGCCGCGTCGCACGCGGACGCCACACTGGAGACGGTCGGGTTCCGGGAGTTCCTGCCCACGGCGACCGGGATCCGGTCGGCCCGCCTCTTCGTGGAACAGACCCTGCGGAAGGCGAGGACGCCGGACGAGGTCGTCGCCGCGGCGGTGCTCGTAGCCGACGAGTTCTCGCTGAACGCCGTCGAGCACGCCGGGACCTCCTTCTCGGTGGCCCTCGAGCTGGGCCCCGGGACGCTGCGCGTGGCCGTGCGCGACGACGCCCGCGCCTTCCCCGGGCCCTCGCCGCACTCCCTGGGCTCGGCCGGCGGGCGTGGGCTCACGATCGTGGCCACGACCGCCGAGGAGTGGGGGGCGGAGTCCCTGGGCCGGGGCAAGGAGGTGTGGGCCGACCTGCACTGGTAGCCGGCACTCCCGCGGTCCCACGCAGGCTGCCGGAGGGTCAGGGAGGCGATGTGGCGGCGGCGGGTTCCGTGGCGGCGATCAGCGCTGCCGCCTCCGCCTCCGCCGCCTCGGCCATCGCCTGGACCTCGGGAACGAGATCCGGGTCGGCGCAGAACCCGAAGAAGATCCGGTCGGCGTCCGAGTCGGCGGTGATGCGCAGCGCATGGTGCAGGCCGATCTCGGCGAAACCGAACAGGCCCGAGACAGGGCGGCTCAGCACGGCGACCGGCTTCTTGGGCCCGGGCACGTTGGACACGCAGACGGCGAAGCGGCGGGGGCTGTCCTCGATCCGGGCCACCAGGGACCGGAGGTGGGGAACGGCGGCCAGCTCGCGGTGGAGCTGCTCCAGCTCCTCGGCGTCACGCGAGGTCTTGCGGACAGCCGTCTCCCTGCGCACGTAGCGCAACCGCTCCACGGGGTCGGCCACGTGCACCGGCAGGTCCACGAAGAAGTACGAGTCGCGGTTGGACGCGTCGTCGCCCTCGTGATGCATGCTGACCGGGACCCGCACCCGCAGATCCCGGACCGCGCCGTGCTGCTCCTCGATCCAGCGGCGCAGGGCGCCGGCCACCACCGCCAGGAGCGCGTCGTTGACCGTGGCCCGGTCCACGGCGCGCGCCGCCCGGTGCAGTGTCCCGAGCGGCGCCGACGCCAGCCCCATCGCCCGCCGCCGGCCCACCACGCCGTCGAACGGGGACCGGCCGTGCTGACGGGCGTACTCGCGGCGAACCAGCCCAGCCAGGTGCAGCCGCCGGCGGGCGTCGTCGGCCTCGTGGGCGGCGGCGAGCGCCGGCGTCATCACGCCCTCGCCCTCGCCCTCGCCCCCGCCGCCCGCCACCGGCTCGGGGTCGTCACGGTCCCAGAGCAGGAGGTCGGCCAGGCGGTTGCCGGTGGCGCCGTCGGCCAGCGCATGGTGGATCCGCCAGATCAGCGCCGTCCCGCCGTCGTCGAGGTCGACCGTGGTCATGTGCCACAGGGGCCGGCTCCGGTCGAGGTGCTGCTCGAAGACGGCCGCCACCGCCTCCAGCAGCCCCGCCCGGTCCACCGGCCCGGGGCCGCCGTGCTCCGTCACGTGCAGGGACAGGTCGAACCGGGGGTCGAGGACCCAGGCGCGGCCGCCCTCGGGCGCATCCAGGCGGGTGGTGAGCAGGGGCGCCAGGGCCAGCCGCCGCTCGAGGCGCTCGAGCAGCTCGCGGCGGCCGACCGGGCCACGGGTCACCACCACCTTGCAGACGTGGCCCACGATGGTGTCGTTCTCGAGCGCCAGGATGGCGAGGTCCTCGGGCTCCAGCGGCCGTCCCGCGGCCTCCGCACCACCTGCGATCGTCACCGGGCGGGAGCGTACCCGCGCCCCGCGGGGCCACGGCGGACGGCAGCCCATGCGACGTTCTTACGCTTCCTTTCCGTTCCTCTTATCTCGGGCTGCTTCGCTGTACTGGAGCACATCCATCGAACGCACCCGGGAGGAGCACATGTCCAGCACCGACGAGGGTGCCGGCACGGGAGGGCCGCAACAGCCCCCGTCCGGCGGGACCCCACCGGAGGAGGCCACGCCCCCCGCGGCACCGGCGGCATCGGGCGCACCCACCGCACCCGCGGCACCGACCGCACCGACCGCCGGAGCGCCCCCCACGCTGCCGGCC
>JBOGGH010000473.1:0-2891 GCA_050743905.1 Acidimicrobiales bacterium | reverse complement strand
GCCACCGAGGTGACCCTGAAGGTGGGCGAGGGCCCGGCGCGGGCCACGATGCGGGCCGGGCGGCGGGACGTGGTGGCGCTCCTGAAGGGCGTGGCCCAGGCCCTGGCCCCGCTGGTGGAGGGGCCGTCCCGGTGAGCATCGAGCTGACGCCGCTCGGGACCCTGACCATCGTGGTGGACAGCCACGTCCGCCTGGAGGGCGTGCCCGCCGGCACCAGGGTGGTGGGCACCGCCTCCGAGGCCAGCTTCGAGGGGGAGCGCCTGCGGGCCACCGAGCTGCTGGCGCCGGCGAGCGACTGGGTGACGGTGCACGGCGACGGGACGGGGAGCGTGGACGCCAGGCTCCTGCTGCGCACGGACGACGGGGCGCGGATCCTGATGCGCTACGGCGGGCGGATCGCCTACCGCGGCGACGAGGGGGCGAGCGTGGTCATCGCCCCCACGTTCGAGACGGACGACGGGCGCTACGCATGGCTCAACGCCGTCCAGGCGGTGGGCAAGGGCGAGCGGGTGGGGAAGCGCCTGGTCTACGAGGTCCACGCCGTTGTGTAGCGGGAGGGGCCCGGCAGGCCCTGGCACCGCGGGAGGGAGGTCCGGACGGTGACGATCCGGCTCTGGCACCAGTCGATGACCGAGCTGGACGAGCACCCGGCCTACGGCCGCGTGCTGGAGCAGCACGCGGCCAAGGTCCTCGACCCGTCGGTCGAGGTGGTCCTGCACGGCCTCCGGCCCGGCACCCATGCCGGCGTGCCCCCGGGGCGCACGCTGTACAGCCCGTACGCGTACCACGTGCTGCTGCGCCAGGTCATCGAGCTCTTCCTCCAGGCGGAGGACGAGGGCTTCGACGCCGTGGTGATCGGGAGCTTCTCCGAGCCGTTCCTCCGGGAGGCCCGTGCCGCCGTGGGGATCCCCATCGTCTCCATGGCCGAGAGCTCGTTGCTCACGGCCTGCTCGCTCGCCACGTACTCGGTGCTCGTGACCATGAGCCCGGAGATCGCCTGGCTCATCACCCGGCTGGTGGCGTCGCACAAGCTGACAGGGCGGGTGGCCGGGGTCGAATGCCTCGACCCGGGGCTGGACGAGGTGGCGCTGAGCGCGGCGATCGGCACACCCTCGGGGTTCCTGGACTCGTTCACCCGGGCGGCGGCCAAGGGCGTGGCGCGCTTCGCCGACGTCATCGTCCCGGCGGAGGGGATCATGAACGAGATCCTCGTGGCCCACGACGTGCAGGAGATCGACGGCACGTGCGTCATGGACGCCACCGCGGTGGCCTGGCTGCAGGCCGAGGCCATGGTGAAGCTTCGCCGGGCCACCGGGCTCCGCCCCGGCCGGCGGTGGGACTACCCGCAGCTCGACCCCGCCACCACGGCGCGGCTACGGCGCGTGGGGAGCACCGCCGGGGCGACCGATCCATAGGGAAAGGAGTATGGCAACGTGAAAAACAACTATTTGTAATGATGTCTCCATACAGGTAAGCTGCCGGAAATAGTCGAAATAGAGAGAAGTCTTTTCCGGCATATAGGGGGGCATATGGTGCTGAAATAGCGCCGTGACCTGATGTCGTCTTGGCGCTGGTGCGCCGCACTTCGAGGGAGGGGAAATGGGATACGTCGTGGGAACCCGTCGCGGGGACCGTGCCCGCCGGATCCGGCCCGAGGCCGGGACCGGACGGCTGGCCCGTGGCCTGGCCGTCCTGGTGGCCGGAGGCGGCCTGCTGGTGGCCACGGCCGCCGGCGTGGGCGCCGGCGCGGCCGGCGCGGCGACAACGTCGTCCAAGCAGGTGGCAGCGGCGCACAAGGCGGTGATCCAGGGGATGAAGACCCCCACGAAGATCAACCAGACCCAGTCGCTGCCCAAGGCGCCGCCGAAGGGCAAGACGGTGGTGTGCCTGGCGGACGACAACGTCCCGTCCGACTACACGATCTGCTCGCTCGGCGTGCAGCCGGCGGCGAAGGCGATCGGGTGGAACTACGCCAACATCTACTTCACACCCACAAACCCCGCCTCCCTCAACTCGTCCCTGATCTCGGCGCTGGCCAAGAACCCGGTCGCCGTGATCAACGTGGGCGGCCAGCCGACCTCCATCTACTCGGCCAGCACGCTGGCCAGGTACAAGAGCGCCGGGGTGCCGATCGTCATGACCAACGTGGCGAGCGCCAAGCCCACCAAGACCCTGATCGGGCCGGCCAACACCGCGGCCGACTCCAAGAAGGGCGGGACGCTGCTCTCGAACTGGATCATCACAAACTCGCACGGCAAGGGGCACGTGCTGGTAGTGAACGTCCCCGCCTACTCCGAGCTGAACGCCGTGGCCACCACGATGAAGTCGTACCTCGGCAAGAACTGCCCGGGGTGCGCCGTGAAGGTTCTCGACCTCACCCTCCCCGAGGTGGCGGCGGGCCAGATCGTGTCGACCACGGTCACCACGCTCAAGGCGAACCCGGACATCAAGTACGTGGTGTTCGTGACGAGCTCCTTCGGTGACGGGATCGTGTCCGGGCTGAAGGCCGCCGGCCTGACAGACGTCAAGGTCGCCGGGCAGGACATGGACCCCACAGGCGCGGCGGCCCTCCGGGACAACACCGAGGCGGCCCACACCGGCGGCCCGGCCATCCCCTACCTCGGGTACATCAGCGTGGACCTGGCGCTCCGCAACATCGAGACCGGGGCGATCCAGAGCAAGGGCGACCTGACCGCACCCATTCAGCTCATGACCCCGGCCAACATCGGCAACATCACGGTGTGGAACGCCCCCAAGAACGCCCTCACACAGTTCCTGAAGCTGTGGAAGGTCAAGAAGAGCTGAGCAGCCGGACCCCCCCGGCCATGCTCGCAAGATCCGGTCCCGGGCGCGGCGCCGGCCACGGCTCCGGCCATGGCTGACGCCGTGGC
>JBOGGH010000472.1:0-2905 GCA_050743905.1 Acidimicrobiales bacterium | reverse complement strand
TGTCACCGCCCGGCGGCCGCCGTGAGCCCGCGCCGCGCCCCGGCCACCAGCCCGGCGGCGCACCGGGAGGCCAGGGCCATGATGGTCAGGGCCGGGTTGGCCGAGCCCTGCGTGGGCAGGACGCTGCCGTCGGTCAGGTAGAGGTTGGGCACGGCGAACGTCCGCAGGTCGGCGTCGACCACGCCCTCCCGCTCGTTGGCGGCCATCCGGCACCCGCCCACCAGGTGGGCGTAGCGGTCGACGGTGATCACCTCCTCGGCCCCGGCCGCCCGGAGGACGGCCTCCATGGTCCGCTGCGCCGCCCGCATGACCTTGCCGTCGTTCTCGCACTGGGTGTAGGAGAAGTCGGCCACCGGCAGGCCCAGGCGGTCCGTCTCGTCCGAGAGGGTGACCGCGTTCTCGTAGCGCGGGAGGAGCTCGCAGAGGGCCCCGAGCGTGGCCCAGTGCACGTAGTCGCGCAGGTACTCGCGCAGGGTCTCGCCCCAGTGCCCCTGGGCCGCCACGTGCTCGGCCCAGGTGATGGGGAGGGGCGAGACGTTCTGGAGCGTGTAGCCGCGGGCGAAGTCGTTGGCCGGGTCCGTCTCGTAGAAGGCTTCGGAGGACACCTCCGGGGGCGGCGCCTTGTACATGCGGACCTCCTCGGCGAACCGGCCGGCGGTCTGGGGCGCGCCCTGGACCATCAGGTAGCGGCCCACCTGGCCGTGGTCGTTGCCGAGGCCGTCGGGGAACCGGGGGCTGGCGCTCAGGAGCAGGAGGCGGGGGGTCTCGATGGCGTAGCCGGCCACGGCCACCATGCGGGCCCGCTGCCGCCGCTCCACGCCGTGGCGGACGTACACCACGCCCTCGGCCAGCCCGTCCGGGCCCACGAGCACCCGCGTCACCATGGCGTTGGCGCGGATCTCGGCGCCGTGGGCCAGCGCGTCCGGCACGTGGGTGACGAGCGGCGAGGCCTTGGCGTTCACCTTGCACCCCTGCAGGCAGAACCCGCGGTAGATGCAGTGGGGCCGGTTGCCGAAGCGGCCGTTGGCGATGGCCACCGGGCCCACCCGGGCCTCGATGCCGCAGGCGGCGGCGCCGCGGAGGAAGACGTCACCGTTGCCGCCCACCGGCTGGGCGTGGTAGCGGTACCGGTGCGGCTTGCCCCACGGCCACGGCTGCCCGGAGACCGGCAGCTCCTCCTCGATCTGCCGGTAGTGGGGCTCGAGGTCGCCGTAGGCGATGGGCCAGTCCGCCCCCACGCCGTCCCGGCTCCTGACGCGGAAGTCCGAGGGGTGGAGGCGCGGCGCGTACCCCGCGTAGTGGACCATCGACCCGCCCACGCCACGGCCGGAGTTGTTGGAGCCGAGCGGCACCGGGTCGTCGCCGGAGACCACCCGCGGCTCGGTCCAGTACAGGTGGTGGGAGCCCAGCTCGTCGCTCACCCAGTCGCGGTCGGGGTCCCAGAACGGGCCGGCGTCCAGGGCCACCACGCGCCAGCCGGCGCGGGCCAGGCGCTGGGCCAGCGTGGCGCCGCCGGCCCCGCAGCCCACCACCACCATGTCCACCTCGTCCCCGTCGTCGTACCGCCGCATGTCGTCCCGCAGCCGGTGCCCGGCCCGCTCCTGCCCCCGGGGCAGCAGCCACGCCGACTCGTTGCGGGCCCTGACGGCCGCGTCCGTGAGGCGGGAGCTCACGAAGAGGGCCCCGGCCCCAGCCGCGCCTCGTGGCGCCGGCGTGCCGCCTCCACGCGGTCGGCCCAGGGCACCGGGTCGGCGCCCGCGCCGTCCGCCACCTCCCAGCGCTCGCGGAGGCCCACGCCCAGCGCCTTGTAGCCGCGGGGGTAGGCGGGGCCGCCGAACCCGATCTCGTTCCACGCCCAGGGATGGGAGTAGAAGGCGGCGCACGCGTACCGGGTCCACAGGGACCACACGCGGCCAGCCGGCAGGTCGTGCCACGTGTCCGCGTCCACCACCTCCTGGAGGACGGCCGCCTGGCGGGCCGGCTCGAGCTCGTGGAAGGTGCCCCCGCCGAGCGAGCAGGCGTCCTGGTCCAGCGCGGCGAGCGTGCGCCGCCACGCCTCGCCGTCCTCCGGCATGTCGGCGTACCGCCACCCGTCCGTCTGCCCCAGGGCCAGCCGGCGGTCGACCAGCGCCAGCACCGGTACCCGGGGCTCCCGGTGCTGGGCGAGGAGGAGGTCGAACAGCGCCCCGGCGCAGGCCTGCTCGGCCGGGCCGAAGAAGCAGAGCTCGGGGCCCGGGTCCAGCCGCGCCAGGACCACGCCGGCCGTCACCTCGTCCCAGTGCGCCACCTGGTCCAGCACGTCGAACCCGGGGAACCGGCCCTCCCCCCCGGGGGTGACGGCCCGGCGGGCCGGCGGGCGGAACGGCATCAGTCGCCCTCGCGGCGGAGCACGGCGGCCAGGAGCCCCATGCCGCCCACCATCGCCGCCAGCAGCGGGGCGAAGGCCGGCGGTCCCATCTCGAGGTTGTAGGCGAGGTTCCGGAGGCCGCCGGGCTTCTGCAGGATGCCCCGCGCGTGGAGGTAGGTCCCCTGCAGGCCGTTCAGCACCACCAGCGCGGACGCCAGGGGGAGCACGGTCCTGGCCGCCCTCCGACTGCCCACGGCGGCGAGGCCGGCCGGCACCACCGTGGGCACGACCGCCACCGGCACCCACATCATCTTGTTGCCGAAGCTGGCGCCGTCGTGCGACGTGTAGATCTCGGCGGTGGTCACCAGCGCGCCGGCGGCCGCCAGTGCGGCCAGCGACCGCTCGAACCGGCCGGTGCGCACGTCGGCGAGCGCGGCCCGCAGCGAGGCCATCGCTCAGGCCTCCCGGTCGAACTGCTCGGCCAGCGTGGCGTTCCCCAGCGCGCTCTCGCCCCAGGGGAAGCCGCGCATGCGGTCGACGACGGCCTTCACCCGCACC
>JBOGGH010000471.1:0-2915 GCA_050743905.1 Acidimicrobiales bacterium | reverse complement strand
GGCCTGGCCGGCGCGGTGGCCGCCTGGGCGAGGGGCGCGCCCTTTGGCACGGTGCTGGAGGTGGCGGCCCGCGACGTGGGGGAGATCGCCCCCGGCGACTTCGTGCGGACGGTGAAGCAGGTGGCCGACCTGGCCGACCAGGTGGCCCAGGTCAGCCCGGTGCCGGCCACCGCGGCGGCGGCAGCGGAGGCCGTGGACCGGCTCCTGCGGGGGGTGGTGGCATCCACCGCCGCCGGCACAGCCCAGCCCTAGTGTTGCCCGGGCATGTTCCCCTACGTCGAGGAGGCGTTCACGCCCGAGGAGGAGGCGGTCCTCCGGCGGTACGTGACCAACCTCGACCAGCCGGTGTTCGCCCTGGTCAACCTGCCCGAAGTGGTGAAGGGCGCCCTCTTCGCCCGGTACTCCCGCTCGCCCAAGAGCCTGCGCCGGCTGTTCCTGGACGAGTTCGTGGGGGACCTCGACGTGGCCGGCGACGCCACGGTGGACGCCACGGTGGGCCTGGCCCGGGCCGAGCGCCTCTACGAGCGGGTCTTCACCGAGTACGGGGACGACTCGGTAGCGCAGTTGGGCGGCGTCCACCTCGCCTGCGAGCAGGCCTCCAACGTGCTCACCAAGGTCCTGGAGCGGGGCCGGCTCATGGCGTACTTGGAGCAGTCCACCCGCTACATCGCCTACGACGCCCGCCTCCCCAGCGGCCACTACCGCTACCACCGCCCGCCGGAGATCCTCGAGTCCGCGCTGGGGGCCCGCTACGTGGGCGACATGGACCGCATGTTCGACACCTACGCCGAGCTGCTGCCCCGGCTCGCCGCCTGGATCGGCGCCCGCCACCCGCGCCAGCCGGGGGACTCGGACTTCGTGCACCGCCAGGCCGTGCGGGCCAAGGCCCTGGACGCCCTGCGGGGGCTCCTGCCGGCGGCGTCGCTCTCCAACGTGGGCGTCTACGGCACCGGCCAGTCCTACGAGCTGCTGCTCCTGCGCATGCGGTCCCACCCCCTGCCGGAGGCCCGCCAGTACGCGGCGATGATGCTGGACGAGCTGCGCAAGGTCATCCCGTCCTTCCTCCAGCGCGTGGACCGGCCCGAGCGCGGGGGGGAGTGGTCCGCCTACCTGGCCGCCACCCGGGACCGGACCGCCGGCGTGGTCGAGCGGCTGTGGCCCGACGCCGGGGAGCCCGAGGACTCGTGGGCCCCCGAGGTCCGCCTGCTCGACTTCGACCCGGACGGGGAGGACAAGGTGCTGGCGGCGGCGTGCTTCCCCCACGCCGCCCTGGGCGAGGCGGAGCTCCTCCGCCGGGTCCGGGCCCTGGGCGCCGAGGAGCGGGCGTCCCTCCTCCGGGCCTACGTGGGCCACCGGGCCAACCGGCGCCACCGGCCGGGACGCGCCTTCGAGCGGACGGACTACCGGTTTGAGCTGGTGACGGACTACGGCGCCTTCCGGGACCTGCAGCGCCACCGCATGCTCACGATCGAATGGCAGCCGCTCACCACCACCCTCGGCTTCCAGGTGCCCGAGGTGGTGGACGAGGCCGGTGAGACGGCCGCCTTCACCGAGGGCGTGGAGCGGTCGGCCGATCTCCACGAGGCGCTCTCGCGCGACTTCCCGGTGCAGGCGACGTACGCGGTGGCCCTGGCGTTCCGGGTCCGCTACGTGATGCAGCTCAACGCCCGCGAGGCCATGCACCTCGTGGAGCTGCGGTCCGGGCCGCAGGGGCACCCCTCCTACCGGAGGGTCGCGCAGGCCATGCAGCGGGCCATCGCCGAGGTGGCCGGCCACCGGGCGATCGCCGGCGCCATGGGGCACGTGGACCACGGCGCGGTGACGCTGGAGCGACTGGCGTCCGAGCGGCGGGCCGAGGCCCGGAGGGTGGCGGGAAAATCTCCAACCTCTTGACCAGGGACGATCGACATCGACCCTGGTCAGGGCACCCGATATTCTGTTGAGCGATGCCGCCCGGCTGCGTAGGGTACGGCGCAGTCCCAGACGCCCCGAGGGGACGGCGCCGTACACGGAGCCGCCTCGCCCGGGGGGGATGCTGTGAGAGGCGGAGAGCGGCCCGGGGGGTCGAGTAGAGAACTTCCCGCCCGTGGGGCGAAGGTCCCGCGAGTGGCGAGATGGCCCCAAAGACCCCCGGGCCCGTCCGCCTGCGCCTCCGCTCGACGCTCGGTGCGGAACGTCTATGCTCCCGCGGCACATCCTCTCCTGGAAGGCGGCAATGGCAGACGATCTCGACGACGTTGCGGTACCGGACGACCTCGACGACGAGGAGCTGGACCTGGACGAGGGGGACGAGCCGGAGGACGATCTCGACGACGAGAACCTCGAGGGCGACGACGAGCTGGAGGAGGAGGGGGGCGAGCTCGCGGAGGAGGAAGAGGCGAAGGAAGAGCCGAAGGAGGGGGACGGGGCCGAGGTGGTCGTGGCGCCGGGCGAGCGCGTCGCCGAGGAGGGCGAGGAGGAGGACGAGGAGGAGCCCGACGACGAGGACGTCGAGGCCAGCCTGGACGTCATCCTGAAGGAACGCCTCGTGGTGGAGGACGAGCCGGAGGACGACGAGGTCCCCGACACCGACGACCGGGCCGAGCCCGGCGAGCGGGTGCGGCCCAAGCAGCCGGACGAGTTCGTATGCCGGTCGTGCTTCCTCGTGAAGCACCCGAGCCAGCTCGCCGACAAGAAGCGGATGCTCTGCCGCGACTGTGTCTGACCGCTCCCTCGCCCAGCGGACCCTCGACGCGCTGGTCTACGCGCCGGCCGGCTTCCTCCTGACCGCGGTGGAGGACCTCCCGGCCATGGCGGTCAAGGGGCGGTCGCGCCTCGAGATCCAGCTCCGGAACGCGCACCTCGTGGGTCGCATGGTGCTGGGGCGGCACGTCGCGGCGCGCGGCCCGGCTCCGGGGGCCGGGGCGGGCCAGCCC
>JBOGGH010000470.1:0-2925 GCA_050743905.1 Acidimicrobiales bacterium | reverse complement strand
CGTCGGCACGGAGCGGCACCGCCGCCACCGTGAGGCCCTCGGGCGTCTCCGACGGGAGGTCCTTGGCCGAGTGGACGGCCACGTCGGCGTCGCCCCCCGCCACCGCCGCCTGGATCTCCTTGGCGAAGGCGCCCTGCCCGCCGATGCGGTCGAGGGAGACGTCCGGGCGGCGGTCGCCGGTCGTGCGGACGACCACGGGGACCACCCGGAGGCCCGGGTGGGCGGCCACCAGGGCCCCGGCCACCAGGTCGGCCTGGCACCGGGCCAGCGGGGAGCCCCTGGTGGCCAGGCGCAGCACCCGGCCGCCGTCGCCGGCGGCGGCGGGCGGGCCCATCCCGCTACAGGTCGAACAGCAGGCGGAGGGCCTCCACCAGCCGTTCGCCACGGGGGGTGCCGGCGGTCTCCTTGAGCAGGACGGTGGGCTCGTGGAGCAGCTTGGCCAGGGCGGCGCGGGTCGCCGCGTCCACCTGCGCCCACTCCCCGTCGGACAGCCCGCCCACCTGGCCCCGGGCCCGTGCCAGCTCGGCGGCGCGGATCTCTTCCAGCCGGGCCCGCAGGGCGGAGACCACCGGGGCGGCACCCCGGGCCCGGGCGGCGGCGCGGTGCCGGGCCACCTCGTCGGCCACGATCACCTCCGCCCGGTCCACCTCGCCGCGGCGCTCGGCCACCGCCCGCGCCACCGCCGAGGCGAGGTGGTCCATGTCGAGCACCGTGACGCCGGGGAGCGTGGCGACCGCCGGGTCCACGTTGCGGGGCATGCCCAGGTCCACCACGAGCAGGGGCCGGTCCGCCCGGGTGCCGGCGGGCGCGAGCTGCGCCGCCCCGATGCCGTGGGCCTCGGCCTCCACCGCGGTCACCAGCAGGTCGGCCCCGGCCACCACCCGGTCCAGGTCGCCGGGGTCGGCCACGCGCACCGCGGCGCCCTCCGGGAGGGACCGCACGAGCGCCTCCGCCCGCTCACCGGTGCGGTTCACCAGCACCAGCTCGGCCGGTCGCCGCTGCGGGGGCAGGGACACCAGCGCCACCAGCACGCCCGAGCCCATCTCGCCGGCGCCCACCACCGCCGCGCTCGCCCCGACCAGGCCACCGCCGCGCTGCGCCTCGGCCAGCTCCACCGCGGCGTGGGAGAACGAGGTCGTGCCGCGGGCGATCGCCGTCTCCGAGCGCACACGCTTGCCGGTGCGCACGGCGTGGCGGAACAGCTCCGAGAGCACGGGGCCGCTCACCCGCTCGTCCTGCGCCCGCTCCCAGGCCCGCCGGACCTGGCCCAGGACCTCGCCCTCGCCCAGGACGGCCGACTCCAGCCCGGAGGCCACGGAGAACAGGTGCCGGGCCACGTCCTCGTCGAACCGGACGGCGGCGTGCGCCTCCACCACCGCCACGTCCACCCCGGCCCGGTCGGCCAGGACCGCCTCGATCTCGTGGACGGCGTCGTGGAACCGGTCGACCACGGCGTAGACCTCGGTCCGCAGGCAGGTCGACACCACCACGGACTCCTGCAGGTTGGCGCTGTCCCGCAGCGCCCCCAGCACCTTGGCCAGCTCGGCCTCCCCCACGGTCACCCGCTCGAGCAGGTCGAGCGGCACCTGCCGGTGCTCCAGCCCCACGACGAGGACGGACAAGGGGTAGGGAGCCTCCCTTCGCCGGACCTGCGCCGGCGGCTGGGCGGCACGCCGGCGGGCCGGTCACGGCCCAGTACGTGGCAGGTGGGCCCGGTGCCCGCCCACTCCGCCCCAGCATGCCGGCCCGGGGGACCGGGCGCCAGTCGGACGGGCCGCGCCCCCGATCCCCTCGACCTCCACGTCAACCCCGGCCCCGCCGTCGAGCCTCGAGCGGTAGAACGACATGACCTGCAGCTCGATCGAGAGGTCCACGTACCGCAGCAGGACGTCCGGGGGCACGGTCAGCACGCTGGGCGCGAAGTTGAGGATCGACTTCACCCCGATGGCCACCAGCGCGTTCGCCACCTCCTGCGCCGCCGCGGCCGGGGTGGCCACCACGCCGATCGCCGGCCGCTCGGTCCCGGCGAGCGTCGGCAGCTCGTCCACGTGGCGCACGGCCACCGGGCCCACGCGTTGGCCCACGATGGCGGGGTCCACGTCGAACACGGCCGCCACCCGGAAGCCCCGGGAGGAGAAGCCCTCCGAGTTGACGAGTGCCCGTCCCAGGTTGCCCACGCCCACCACGGCCACCGGCCAGTCGCGGCCCACGCCGAGCGCCCGGTCGATCTGGGAGATCAGGAAGGCCACGTCGTAGCCGGTGCCCCGCGTCCCGAACGACCCGAGCACCGAGAGGTCCTTGCGCACCTTGGCCGCGTTCACCCGGGCCCCGGCGGCGAGCTGCTCCGAGGACACGGTGGTGGTGCCGCCACGCAGGAGCTCGGACAGGATCCGCTGGTACACGGGGAGGCGGACGACGGTGGCCTCGGAGATCCGCCGCGGTCGCCCCTCGGTCCGCTCGGCGGCCATGGCGGATGGTACCGGCGCCCGGGAGGCGGTCACCAGGTGAGCTCCACGAGCAGGCCGGCCTCCACCCCCAGGTGGTCCGCCGCCGACGCCTCCCGCACCACCAGGGCGAGGTGGCCGTTCCCGTCGGCCAGCAGGCCGGGCTCGCCGGGCGAGAGGTCGGAGAACGTCCGGACCCGCCGCACCACCCGGGGGTGGGCGGCGCCGCCCGCCGGCACCACCGTCACCTCGCCCACAGACAGGGGCACCACGTCCCCGCCCGCCGCGAGCTGGACGTTGCCGAACCGGTCCACCCACGTGACCTCCGCCCGCAGCCGGTGCCCGCCGTCCGCCGAGCGCCGGTGCTCCACCACCGGGCCGGCCTGGCGGGCCAGGGAGGCGGGATCCACCTCGGCCCCGAGCCCCGGCGCGGCCGCGCCGGTGGACAGGGCGGCGGCGGCCGGGGCGAACAGGTCCCGGC
>JBOGGH010000469.1:0-2929 GCA_050743905.1 Acidimicrobiales bacterium | reverse complement strand
GCGCCCGGACGCGCCGGCCGCCGCGAGCGGAACAGGTCGGTGACGTACAGCACGCCCACGAGGTTGTCCAGGTCGTCGTCGACCACCGGGAAGGCGCTGTGGCCGGACTCCCGCACGGCCCGGGCCACGTCCTCCTCCTGCACGGGGATGGTGAGGGCCGTCACGTCGACCCGGGGCGTCATCACCTCCCTGACCTCCATGTCGCGGAGATCCGTGAGGGCGGCGATGATCATCTGCTCCTGTTCCCCGGCCTCGGTGACGGCCTGCGTCCCGTTGCCGGGCGCCTGGTCACGGGAGCGGTCCCGCTGCCACCAGTGGCGGCCGGGGCCGCCTGGTGGAGGTCGTTGCGGACGCCGAGCGGGCACGCCGCGCCCCTTCGTCAGGCTCCGGCGAGGGTGCTCGACGCCGCCGGCGTCGCCGGCACGGCCACGAGCACCGGCACCGGACGGTAGGCGTCGTCCGTGAAGGTGCCGCCATCGAGGAGGGCGGCCGTGGCGCGGCGGAGGCGCAGGGGATCGAGCGGCTTGACGAGCCAGCCCTCGGCGCCCGAGCGGCGCGCCAGGAACACGTCGGGCCGGCGGTCGAGCAGCATGAGCACGGGGATGTGGTCGACGTCCAGGTAGGACTCCTCGAGCGAGAGCTCCAGGCACACGGCCATGCCCCCCATGTTGCCCATCTGCATGTCCACCACGACCAGGTCGGGGGCCTCCTCGAGCTCTTCGAGCAGGTCGAGGAGGTCCGGTCCGGAGGCCACCTCCAGCACCTCCACGTCCGGGGCCCGCGTGACGGAGGCGACCTCGCGGCGCACGCTGGGGGCGTCGCTGGCTACCACGATGGTGGGCACGGGGCGAGGTTACCCGAGCCCGCCGCCCCCGCCGGACGGCTCGGGACGGTGAGCCGCCGGCGCCCCTCCCGGCGGAGGTGCCGGCGCCGGGGCGGAGGCCGCCGCCGGTGGGGATCCCGCGCCCGGCGAGGCTGCCGCGCCCGGCGTGCCCAGGGCCCCGAAGAGCTGGTCCGCCACGTCGCCCAGGCCGTTCAGGTCGTGCACGTCGGAGCCGAGCAGCGGCACCCTGCCCACCGGGGCCGGCGCCAGGCGGCGGGCGAGCTCGGCGTAGGCGGTGTCCTCGCGGCGCGCCAGATCCTCGAGGAGCTCGAGGTTGTCCACCAGTGCCGCCAGCGCGGTCCCCGGGGGGGCGGCCGGCATAGCCACGCCCACCCGGCCGACGTGGGGGTGCACCCGGTTGACCACCAGGGCCGCCGGCTCGATGCCGGTGTCCGCCAGCTTCCCGGCGAAGAACTCGGCCTCGGCCACCGCGTCGGCGCGGGGGGAGGTCACCAGCACGTAGGCCGTGCTCGGATCGGCGAGCAGCGCCCGCACGGCGCCGGCGCGGTCGTGGAACCCCTGCTCCATCCCCTGGAAGCTCTGGAAGAACGCCACGGCGTCCTGCACGATCTCGGCCCCCGCCACCTTGGAGATCGTCCGGAGCAGGGCGCGGGTGGCCACGTTGAGCGCCCGCAGGTAGGCGCGGGTGGGGGCCAGCAGCGCCCGGAAGAGGCGGTTCTCCAGGAAGTGGGTCAGCCGGCGGGGCGCGTCCAGCAGGTCCAGCGCGTTGCGGGTGGGCGGGGTGTCCACCACCACCACGTCGTAGTCGCCGCGCTCGGTCAGCTCGTAGAGCTTCTCCATGGCCATGTACTCCTGGGTGCCCGAGAGGGCGCCGGCGAGGTTCTTGTAGAGGCGGTTGGCCTGGATGTCGGCGGCCTGCTCGGGCGTCCGGGCGTAGCGGCGGACCAGGTCGTCGAAGGTGCCGGCGGCGTCGAGCATCAGCGCGTGGAGCTCCCCGGGCCAGTCGCCGGGCACCACCGCGGGCGTGTTGGGGAGGGACTCCACCCCCAGGGCGTCGGCCAACCGGCGCGCCGGGTCCACCGTCACCACGCAGGCCCGCCGTCCCTGGCGCGCCGCCTCCAGCCCGAACGTCGCCGCCACCGTGGTCTTGCCCACCCCGCCGGGGCCGCAGCAGATCACCACGGACCGCTGCCGCACCAGCCCGGCCAGGCTCGCCGAGGCGCTCACGCCGCCCCCGCCCGCGGGGTCACGCCCACCACCCGCTCACGCCGCCCCCGGCTCGGGGACGAGCGACCGGATCCCCTCGGTCAGGGCGCCGGCCAGCACCGCCAGCTCGTCGGGCCCGATCACCGGGGCGGCGAGCTGGGGGACGCGGAGCTGGGGGAGCGGCAGCTCGCGGCCGAGCCTGGCCGCCTGCCCGGCGGCGAGCTGGCACCGGCGGAGCCGGAACCGCCGCGCCTCCTCCAGCGCCGCCGCCTGGTCAGCGGAGAGCGAGAGCCCGGCCTCGGCGGCGGCCGCCCCCGCCTCGGCCGACAGCCCGGGGGCGGGCTCGTCCCAGCCGTTCACCACCACCGGGCCGAGCTGGACGCCGGCCCGGTCCTCGAGCTGGTACGCGGCCTCCACGGTCTCGCTCACCGGCATCTCCTCGGGCAGCGTCACGAGGACCACCCGGCAGCGCGACGGGTCCGAGAGGAGCTCCACCACCTCGGCCGCCTGGGCGCGCACCGGGCCGCCCCGGGCGGCGTCGAGGAGGCCGCTGGCCGACGTGAGGAAGGTGACGGCGTGGCCGGTGGCGGGGGCGTCCACCACCACGAGGTCGGCCGCCCGGGCCCGTTCGAGCTGCTTGACCTTGCCCAGCACCAGCACGTCGCGGATGCCCGGGATCGCCGTGGCCACCACGTCCACCATGCCCGAGGAGACCAGCCGGCGGGAGATCCGCTCGAGGCCGTGGTCGGCCAGGTACTCGAGCAGCGCGTCGTCTGGCGTGAGCCGCCTGCCGCGCACCGTCCCCCCGGTCCAGCCGCCGCCCGGCGCGCCGCGGTGCCCACCGCCGGGACGCGGCCCCGGGTGCCCACCGCCGGGACG
>JBOGGH010000468.1:0-2939 GCA_050743905.1 Acidimicrobiales bacterium | reverse complement strand
GGGAGGCGACATGCCCAGCAACGCCCGCGGCGTGGTGTCCCGGTCCAGGGGGGCACCGGTGGCCGTCGAGACGATCGTGGTGCCGGACCCGGGCCCGGGCGAGGCGGTGGTCGAGGTGCAGGCGTGCGGCGTCTGCCACACCGACCTCCACTACCGGGAGGGCGGCATCAACGACGACTTCCCCTTCCTCCTCGGCCACGAGGCCGCGGGCCTGGTGGCGGCGGTGGGCCCCGGCGTCACGGACGTCGCCCCCGGCGACTTCGTGGTCCTCAACTGGCGGGCCGTCTGCGGGACGTGCCGCGCCTGCCGGCGGGGGCGGCCGTGGCACTGCTTCAGCACCCACAACGCCACCCAGCGCATGACCCTGCTGGACGGGACCCCGCTCACCCCGGCGCTGGGCATCGGCGCGTTCGCCGACCGCACCCTGGTGGCGGCGGGCCAGTGCACCAGGGTGGACCGCCGCGCCCGGCCGGAGGCGGTGGGGCTCCTGGGCTGCGGCGTGATGGCCGGCCTCGGCGCGGCCATGTTCACCGGCGAGGTCGGCCCCGGGGACTCGGTGGCCGTCTTCGGCTGCGGCGGCGTGGGCTGCGCCGCGGTGGCCGGATCGCGCCTGGCCGGCGCCTCCACCATCGTGGCGGTGGACCTCGACCGGGCGAAGCTGGAGCTCGCCGAGGCGTTCGGCGCCACCCACGCGGTGGACGCCGGCACCGTGGACCCGGTGGAGGCGGTGCGGGAGGTGACCGGGGGCAACGGCGCCGACGTCTGCATCGAGGCGGTGGGCCACCCGCAGGTGATGGCCCAGGCCTTCTACGCGCGGGACCTGGCGGGCACGCTGGTCCAGGTGGGGGTGCCCACGCCCGAGATGCGCGTCGACCTGCCCATGATCGACGTCTTCGGCAGGGGCGGCAGCATCAGGCCGAGCTGGTACGGGGACTGCCTGCCGTCGCGGGACTTCCCCGTCCTGGTCGACCTCTACCTCCAGGGACGGCTCGACCTCGACCGCTTCGTCAGCGAGACCGTCGACCTCGACGGCGTGGAGGAGGCCTTCCACCGCATGGAGCGGGGCGAGGTGCTCCGCTCGGTCGTGGCCCTCTGACGCTGGCGGCCCGGGTGGCGCGGGCGTGATCGCCGGGAGCGGCGTCGCGTAGGGTACGGCGATGGCCGACTACGTCATCCCCGAGCCCGAGCCCAAGGAGATCGACGAGCAGCTCTCCCTGGAGCTCCGCCACCTCGCCGACAACGCCGTCCTGCGGGGCAGGCCGACAGGCGACGAGAAGTGCGAGAACTGCCGCTACTACCTCGAGCCCTACAAGGACATCTCGTACTGCTGGCACCAGAAGCTCCGCATCCTGGTGGGCGGCGAGTGGTGGTGCCAGTGGTGGGAGGCCCTCCCCGAGGAGGGCTGACCCGGGGTCACCAGGGCTCGGCCCCGGTGCGCTCCACGATCGCCGACCGCCAGGAGAACAGCAGCGCCGCCACGGCCGTGGCGAGGTTCATGCTGGACACGCCGTCACGCATGGGGACGGCCACCGAGCGGTCGGCCCGGCGGCGGATCCGCTCGGGCAGGCCGTAGCGCTCGCCGCCCACCACCAGGATCGAGGACGGGTGGAGGTCGGCCGGGCGCAGGGGCTCGCCCTCCACGTCCACCGCCACCACCGGCCGGTCCGTGGTGGCCGGCAGCTCGGCGGCGGCCACCGGCAGCGCGTACTGCAACCCGGTGGCGCTGCGGAGCACCACCGGGGACCACGGGTCCACCTGCCCGGACACGAGCACGGCGGCCACGCCGGCGGCGGCGGCCACCCGGATCACGGCCCCGACGTTGCCGGGGTCCCGCGGGGCCTCGAGGTGCACCACCGGGCGGCGCACGTCGGCGAGCGCGGCGGCCAGGTCGTGGCGCGGCCGCGATGCCACCGAGAGCAACGGGCTGGTGAGGCTCCTCGGCGAGAGCTTGTCGAAGAGCGGGCGGTCGACCTCCTGGAGCACGCGCTCGATGGCGTCGAGCGACTCCGGGGCCAGCCGGGCGGCCATCGCCGTCAGGCCGGGCCGGTCGTAGGTGACGGCCACCCGGAGCTCGGCCCCGAACCGCAGCGCGTGGCGCGCCGGGTGGAACCCCTCCAGGACGGCGAGGCCGGGATCCCGGTAGGCGTTGGCGAAGGTCCGGGTGAGGCGGGCCGTCATCCCGGCCGGCGGGCCCGGACCAGCGCGTCGACCGCCTCCCGCACGCCCTCGGGGGTCTCCACCGGGCGGCGGACCCGCGCCGCCCGCTCCACCACCAGGTCGCCGAGGTCCGCCACCACGTCCTCGGGGCCGTAGAGCACCGAGGGGTCCTGGGGCCCGCCAAACCCCTCGGCCAGGTTGGTGCTGTCGTGCCCCACCACCAGCAGCGCGCCGCCGGGGGCCAGCGCGGCGGCCGCGGTCGCCAGGGCGCGGGTGCGGTCGGGGCCCGGGAGCTGGAGGTACAGGACGGTCACCAGGTTGAAGGCGTGCGGTGCCGGCGCCCACCGGAGGACGTCGGCCTCCACCCAGGACGCCTCGAGCCCGCGCCGCTCGGCCAGCGCCCGGCCCTTGGCCAGGCCGGCGCGCGAGAAGTCCACGGCCACCACCCGCCAGCCCTCCTGGGCCAGCCACAGGGCGTTCCTTCCCTCGCCGCAGGCCAGGTCGAGCGCCCGCCCCGGGGCCATGCCCGCCACCTCCTCCACCAGGAACCGGTTGGGGTCGGCCCGCCACACCAGCTCGTCGGTGGCGTACCGCTCGTCCCACGCCTCCCGGTCCACGGGGTGGACCGTACCCCGGCGGCGCGGCCCCGGTGAAGTGACCAACGACCCTGTCGCCGACCCTGCGGCCGCCCGCATCCTGTCCCCATGGGCACGCCCGGCGGCGACGTAGGGCCGGGGCGCGGGGCCAGCGGGGCGCGGGTCAGCCGGGCCGCAGGCCGGCCG
>JBOGGH010000467.1:0-2958 GCA_050743905.1 Acidimicrobiales bacterium | reverse complement strand
GGGATCGACTCCATCGTGACCGTCGAGGCGGTGCGTGGGCGGCACCCGGACGCGGCGCTGTTCGTGGTGAGCCGGGCCGGCGACCGCTTCGAGGCGATCGAACGCCCGGCCAAGCTGACCGGGCTGCCGGTCCGGCGCGCCGGGCGGGAGGTCGACCCGGCCGTGCTGCGCTCGGCCGAGCTGGGCTTCCTCAACGGGCACGTGCCGGTGACCGGGATCCTCTCGGCGATCGCCGTGCTGGCGGCGGTGCTCGACGGCCACGACGCCGTGGTGATGTCCAACGAGTGGTCGGCCTCGGCGGGGAACCTGGACGTCGGCGGGCGGGAGGTGAACCACCAGTGGTCCAAGGGGCTGGCGTTCGAGCTGGCCTTCGCCCACATCCTCCACGCCACCTTCGGCCCGACGCCGCGCTACTTCTCCCTCCTCCGCCCCTACAGCGAGCTGTGGGTGGCGCGGCGCTTCGCCGCCCTGGACCGCTACCACCGGGACTTCATGAGCTGCAACCGGGCCTTCCACCTCGACCCGGCCAGCCGGCAGGACCGCTGGTGCGGCACCTGCGACAAGTGCTGCTTCATCGACCTCGTGCTGGCCGCCTTCATGCCGGCGGCCACGCTGGCCGAGGTGTTCGGGGGCCGGGAGCCGCTCGCCGACCCGGCGCTGCTCGGGAGGTTCCGCACCCTGGTGGGGGTGGGCGGCTCGCCGAAGCCGTTCGAGTGCGTGGGCGAGGTGGGCGAGTGCCGGGCGGCGGCGCGCCTGGCCGCGGCGCGCCCGGACCGGGACGGCAACGCCGTGCTGCGCGCCCTGGTGGACGGGCTCGGGCCGGCCCCGGCCGGCGGCTCGCCGGACCACCCCCTCCCCGACGACCTGCTCCGGCCGCTCGGCGAGCACCGGGTCCCCGATGGGTTCGCGCCCGACGATCTCCTGGTCTGACCTGCGCGGCAGCGCGGTCGGCCTGTGGGGGCTCGGCGTGGAGGGCGCCGCCGGCCTGCGCCGGCTCCGGCAGGAGGGCGTGGCGGCGCCCGTGCTGGTGGACGACCGGCCGGCGGGGCCCGAGCTGGACGGCCTGCCCGTGCTGCCCACCGAGCGGGGCGGGCTGGAGGCGCTCGCCCGCTGCGAGGTGGTGGTGAAGACCCCGGGGATCAGCCGCCACCGCCCCGACGTGGTGGCGCTGGCCGCCGGCGGGACCGCCGTGGTGGGCGGGCTCGGGCTCTGGATGGAGGAGGTGGACCGCGACCGGGTGGTCTGCGTGACCGGGACCAAGGGCAAGAGCACCACCGCCGCCGTGGCGGGGCACCTCCTCACCCGCCTGGGGCGCCGGTGCCTGGTGGCCGGCAACATCGGCCGCCCCCCCTACGACCCGCTGCTCGGCGACGACTACGACGCCTGGGTGGTGGAGGTCTCGAGCTTCCAGGCCACCGACCTGGCGTCGTCGCCGCCGGTGGTGGCGGTGACCTCGCTCCATCCCGACCACCTCGACTGGCACGGGGACGAGGAGACCTACTACCGGGAGAAGCTGTCCGCCTGCACCCGGCCCGGCGCCCGCGTCACGGTGGCGGACGGCGAGAGCGCGCTGCTGCGGGAGCGCCGCCCCCTGCTCGGCCCCGAGGTGCGGTGGGTGCGCCTCGGCGACCCCGCCCTCGACGGGCCCTGGGTGGACGGGCTTGGCCTGCTCGGCCGCCACCAGCACCGCGACGCGCTGGTGGCCCGGGCCTGCCTGGACGAGCTGGGCGTGCCCGAGGCGGGCCCGGACGGCGGGACGGCGCTGGTGGAGGCGGCCCGGGGTTTCCCCGGGCTGGCCAGCCGGCTGCGCCGCGTGGCCACGGTGGACGGCGTGACCTTCGTGGACGACAGCCTGTCCACCAACGTCCTCCCCACGCTGGCTGCCCTCGACGCCTTCGAGGGCGACCGCCTGGCCCTGGTGGTGGGCGGCCACGACCGGGGGATCAGCTACGCCCCGCTGGCCGAGCGGCTGGCCGCCCGGCCGGCGCCCACCCTGGTGCTGACCGTGCCGGCGAACGGGCCGCGCATCGGCGGCGCCGTGACCGCCGCGGCCGCCGCGGCGGGCGGCGGCGCCGAGGTGCTCGACTGCCCGGACGTGGCCACCGCCACCCGGGCCGGGTTCCACTGGGCGCGCCCGGGCGGGGTGGTGCTCCTCTCGCCGGCGGCCCCCAGCTTCGGGCAGTTCCGGGACTACGCCGAGCGGGCGGCGGCGTTCCTGGCCGCCGCCGAGGCCTGCGCCGGCTGACCGCCGCCCCCCACCGGCCACTCCCTCCCCACCGCTCCCGGCCGCCGGCCGGCGCCCACCCTCAGGCCGGTGGCAGCAGCACGTGGGGGTTGAGCACGCCGTCGGGGTCCAGGGCGGCCTTGAGGGCCCGGAAGGCGTCGAGCTCGGCCGGGCTGCGCACCAGGCCCAGCCACCGTCGCTTGGCCGTGCCGATCCCGTGCTCGGCGCTGATGCTGCCGCCCTCGGCCACCACCGCCCGCAGCACGGCGTCGTCCACTCGGTCGTCGTCCGGCGCCACGCCGGTCACGTTGACGTGGACGTTGCCGTCCCCCACGTGGCCCCACAGCCAGGTCCGGGCGTGCGGGTCGGCGGCGGCGACCACGCCCGGCACGCGCGCCACGAAGGCGGCCAGCGCGCCGGCCGGGAGCGCGACGTCCAGCTTGTGCGGGGCGCCCAGGGCGTTGACGGCCTCGGTGTGCGCCTCGCGGTACCGCCAGAGCGCGGCGGCGCGGGAGGGCTCCGTGGCCACCGCCACGTCGGCCACGCCCTCCAGCGACGCCACGGCCGCCGACAGCTCGTCCAGCGGGTCCCGTGCCGCGGATGCCTCCACCAGCAGGACGGCCGGATGGGCGGCGGCGAAGGGCGGCGCCAGGCCGGCGGACCGGCAGGCCAGCGCCAGGCCGTCCTCCACCATGAGCTCGACCGCCGAGAGGGACGCCACCTCCCGACGCAGC
>JBOGGH010000466.1:0-2958 GCA_050743905.1 Acidimicrobiales bacterium | reverse complement strand
GCCGGTGCCGGCGCCGGGCCCGGATGGCCGGGTCACTGCCCGCGCGCTGCTCGACCGGCTGGCTCCGGGCGTCCCCGATCACGCCCACCCGCGGGACCTGTCCGAGGGGCAGCGCCTCTCGCTCGTGCTGGCCGTGCAGCTCGCCGCCGCCCCCCGGGTGGTGCTCCTGGACGAGCCCACCCGCGGCCTCGACTACACGGCCAAGCGCTCGCTCGTCGGCATCGTGGACCTGCTGGCCGGCGAGGGGCGGTCCGTGGTGGTCGCCACCCACGACGTCGAGTTCGTGGCCGCCGCCGCCGACCGCGTGGTGGTGATGGCCGAGGGCGACGTGGTGGCGGACGGGCCCACGGCGGACGTGGTGGTGGCGTCTCCGGCCTTCGCCCCGCAGGTGGCCAAGATCCTGGCGCCACTGGCGTACCTCACGGTCGACCAGGTCCGGGAGGCGGCCGGTCCCGCGGTGGGAGGGCGCTGATGGCCGGCCGGCCGGCGGCGCGGCCGTCCGTGGTGGCCGTCCGGGTGGGCCTCCGGTCGAGGGTGGTCGTGGTCATGGCGTCGTTCCTCGGGTTCGTCGCCTTCCTGTGGCCGTTCGTGGTCGCCCCCCACACGTTCGGCGACAGCGCCATGGCGCCGCTCATGTTCGGCGCGCTGCTGGTGCTGGTGCTGGCCGTGGTGTTCTCCGAGATCGCCGACGGCGGCATGGACGCCAAGGCCGTGGCGCTGCTGGGCGTCCTCTCCGCCCTGGGTGCCGCCCTGCGGCCGCTGGGGGCGGGGACGGCCGGCATCGAGACCGTGTTCTTCACCCTGGTGATCGCCGGCCGGGTGTTCGGCGCCGGGTTCGGCTTCTCCCTCGGCTGCACCACGCTCTTTGCCTCCGCCCTCATCACCGGCGGGGTGGGGCCGTGGATGCCGTACCAGATGTTCGGCTGCGCGTGGGTGGGGCTCTTCGCCGGGCTGCTGCCCCCGGCACGCGGCCGGCGGGAGGTGCTGATGCTGGCCCTCTACGGGGCGCTGGCCGCCTACTTCTTCGGCTTCATGCTGAACCTGTCGTTCTGGCCGTTCGCCGTCGACCCGCACAGCACCATCGCGTACCTCCCCGGCGCGTCGTTGGCCACCAACGTCCAGCGCTACCTGGTGTTCGACGTCACCACCTCGCTCGGCTGGGACACCGGCCGGGCCGTCACCAACTTCGTCCTCATCCTCCTGGTGGGACCGGCCATGCTGGCCACCTTCCGCCGGGCGTCCCGCCGGGCCGCCTTCGAGGCGCCGGTGGCCTTCAACCGGCCGCCGGGCTAGGCCGGGCTCAGTCGGCCACCGGGCTCGGCACCCTCCCGGCGCCGCCGGGCGCCAGCCCGTGGCCCGGCCAGACGTGCCACCGCCCCTTGCCGGCGCGCTTAGCGGCGTACATGGCGGCGTCCGCGTGGGCGACCTGCTCCCGCTGGCCGAGCTCGGGGTCGAACCCGGCGATCCCGATGCTCGCCTGCACCGGGACGGACGTACCGCCGATGCGGAGCGGCGTGGCCAGGCAGTCCAGGATGCGGGCCGCCACCACGGCCGCCTCGTCCACGCCGGGGGTGGCCACGCGGAGCACGAACTCGTCGCCCCCGAGGCGCCCGAGGATGTCGTCCGGGCGGAGGAGGGACTGGATGCGCTGGGCGGTGACCCGGAGGACCTGGTCGCCCACCGGGTGGCCGTGGGAGTCGTTGACGTGCTTGAAGTCGTCGAGGTCGATCACCAGGATGCAGTGGGGATCGGGGCCGGCGTCGGCGGTGGTGGCCTCGAACCCGCTCCGGCTGAGCGCGCCGGTGACGTGGTCGTAGGCCACGCGCCGGCGCAGCATCTGGGTCACCTTGCGACGCCGCAGGACGACCTCCGCCAGGCCGCACACCCGCTCCAGCACCCCGAGGTGCGCGGGGACCGGCTCCACGTACCGGCCGGACCAGACCACCAGCGCGCCCAGGTCCGCCACCTCGTCCACGTCACGGCCCGGGAACCGGTAGACCCTCGGCCGGCGCACCGGGATGGGCAGGAACCAGCAGCCCTGGTATCCGAGGTCGAGGGCGGTCCGGCGGGTGGCCTCGGCCAGGTGGGTGCCCGGGCGGCGGAGGTCCACGACCACGGTGTCGCCCCCCGCCGCGGCGTCGAGCGCCGCCCCGGCCTCGGTGGACAGGTCGGCCACGGCGGCGTCGTGGGCCCAGAGGCCGCCGGCCGCGGCCACCGCGAACGAGGACCGGGTGCCCGGGACGCGGACGTGCACGTAGTCCAGGAGCTTGCCGAGGGCGTGGGTGCCGTCGTCGTCGTAGGCGAGCGCGGTGAGCGCCTCGTCGAGGGATCGGCGCACCACCACCTCGCGGGCGATGACCAGGACGCCCCCGATCGCCGGGTCGCCGCGGAAGTCGTTGCGCACGACCTCGAAGGGCACCCAGTGGCCGTCGGCGTGCCGGAGGCGGTACTCGCCCGAGACGGCGGCGTCGTCCCAGCCGAGGCTGCCGGCGGTGGTGTCGGTCGGCTGGCCGGCCAGCATGGCGAGGGCCATCTCGAGGTCGTCGGGGTGCAGGTGCGAGAGCACGTTGCTCCCCACCACCTCGTCCGGCGCGTAGCCGAGGAGGTACTCGACCGACGGCCCCGCGTAGGCGATGGTCCCGTCCGGCTCCAGCAGGCCGATGAGGTGCGTGGTGCCGGTCACGAGGGCGCGCAGCGCCCGTTGCAACCCCGGTGTAACCTCCCGGCCGTGCCCGTCCCCGGCGGGCGTCAACCGGCCCGGCCCCCCGCTCGCTTCCCTCTCCGTGGTGCGGGCGCACCCACTCGTGACGCCCGCTGGTCGTTGGCTTGGCGGCTCATCTCGCCCCTCGTACCGGTGCCGGCGTAGACAGGGCGAACTTAGCCTTTCTGCGGGGCGTGCGAGAAATCTTGCGCCGGCGCCGCGCCCCCGGCCGGGTGCCGGGCCGGACAGGGGCGGCC
>JBOGGH010000465.1:0-2960 GCA_050743905.1 Acidimicrobiales bacterium | reverse complement strand
GCCTCGCCCCCGGCGGCCTCCGCCGCCCCGCCCGGTGCGTGGCCGGGAGGGGCCGGCGCGCCGCAGAGCTCGGCTGCCGCCTCCGTCCACCGGCGCAGGAGGGACGTCAGGTCGCCCCGGCGCCCGGCCGTGACGTCGAACGTGGCGAAGAACCCGTGGCGCTGCGGCGGCGTGGTGATCCCGCCCTGGTGCACGCCGTAGAAGGGCACCGTCAACGCCATGGCGTCCGCGGCGTCCGCGTGATGGCGGGGCACACCGCCACCGGCGGTCGCCGTGCCCGCCAGCGCGCCGCCCGCCACCACGCCACCGGCGAGCGCACCACCGGAGACCCCGAGGAACCTCCGCCGGCTCACCCGGTGGGGATCCTGTCGGTCCCCGGGCGCGCTCACCGTTCAGTCACCGTGCCAGCAGCCCATGATCACCCCGGCCACGGCGAGGGCCACCTCCGAGGCCGAGCTGGGGGGTGAGCCGAACCGGGACGGTAGGCCGCTGACGTCCACCAGGAGGACCTTCCAGTCCTTGCGCACCACCACCGAGCCGTTCCTGACCCGGAAGGCGCCCTCGCCGAGCTCGAAGATCGATCTCGTCCTGTGCAGCGATCGGGCCAGGCCGTCGAAGTAGCGGTAGGTCTGGTGCCAGCTCGAGAGCTCCTGCACCGAGAGGGTCAACGTCCCCGTCGGGTACCGGTACGTGCAGGCGTAGCGGTGGCCCGCCCACGTTGGTGCCGAGATCGTGGCCTGCTCACCCAGGGCGTCGCGGATCTCGGTGGCCGCCTTCCGCTGGCAGACCATCTTGGCGATCTCCGAGGGGTGCCGGCCCGCCGGTGCCGGGGAACCGGCTTCCGCCGGGGGCGGGAGCAGCACGACCGCGGCGAGCAGCACCGCCGCCGAGGCCAGCGCCGCGGCCAGCGCCGAGCTCCGGGCACGGCGCGCCCCACGGCGGCGCCCGCTCGTGAGAGGGAGCCTCACGGGACGATCCTCGAGATGGAGAAGGACTCCCGCCGGCCGCCCACGTGCATCACCACGTGGAAGCGCCACGTGCCGGGACCGAGGAGCACGTACTGGATGTAGTGGTTGGAGGCGATGCGCACCGAACGGACGAGCTGCGACCGCCCCCCGGGGCGCCCGGTCGTCACGCGCACCCCGGTGATCGGCGCCCGTGGGCGGGTGGGGTAGATGAACAGGTGGAGCTGGTTGAGCCCGGGGGTGCTCGGGTTCAGGTAGAGCTGCGCACTGCCCTCGGGACCCAGGCCGACGGTGGTCACCGTGGGCAGCGCCGGGAGGAGCGTCTGGCCGCGGGCGGGCGACACCGCCTCGCTGACGAGGACGATGGCCACGAAGAGGACGATCGGGACGGCCGTGGACAGGACCACCCGGGCGCCGTTGAGCCGCCGGGGAGCCCGCATCGTCTCGGGCCCGGCACGACCCATCCGGGTGAGGCGCAGGCTGTTGGCCACCACCACGAGGCTCGACAGGGCCATGGCGGCGGCGGCCACCAGCGGGTCGATGAGGCCGAGGGCGGCCAGCGGCAGGGCCGCCACGTTGTACCCGGCGGCCCAGGCGAAGTTCTGCCGCATGACCGTCATGGTCCGGCGGGCCGCCACGATGGCGGCGGGGACCCCGTAGAGGTCGTTGCCCATGAGCGCCACGTCGCTGCTCTCCAGGGCCGCCTGCGAACCGCTCCCGATGGCACAGCCCACGTCGGCTCCCGCCAGGGCCGGCGCGTCGTTGACCCCGTCGCCCACCATGACCACGCCGCGCCCACCGCGCCCGACAGCGCGCACGGCGTCGACCTTTCCCTCCGGCAGCAGCGCCGCACGGACGTCGTCCATGCCCAGCGCGGCACCGACCGAACGCACCGCCGGCTCGCTGTCGCCGCTCAGGATCGCCGTGCGAACACCCAGCTCGTGCAGCCGAGCCACCGCGCCGGCCGCCTCCGGCCGCAGTGGTGCCGACAGGGCGATCCCTCCCACGGTGGAGCCGGACCGGTCGACCGCCACCACCGTCTCCCCCCGCGCCCACCGGGTGGCGGCCCAGCCGGCGAGCCCGGGCGGCACGGCGTCCCGCTCGAGGCGGTGGACGCGGACCACCTCGCCGTCCACCGTCCCGGCCACGCCCACGCCGGGGACCTCCTCCACGCCCAGGGCGCGCGCCGGCGAGGCCGAGGCGACGCGGACGGCGACGGCGATGGGATGGTCGCCCTCGGCCTCGACCGCCGCCGCGAGGCCGAGGATCTCGCCGGCCGCCGCGCCGCCCACGCCCCGGACCTCGGTCACCACGGCACCCGGCTCGGTGAGCGTGCCCGTCTTGTCGAAGGCCACGACGTCGGCGCGGGCCAGGCGTTCGAGGACGTCGCCACCGCGGACGAAGATGCCCAGGGCGGAGGCCCGGCCGCACCCCACCATCATCGCCACCGGCGCGGCGAGGCCCATGGCGCAGGGACAGGCCACGAGGAGGAGCGAGAGCGCGCTCAGCACCGCCACGTCGTGCTCGCCCAGGCCGAACCACCACACCACGAACGTCACCGCGGCGGCCACCAGGACCGCCGGCACGAAGACGCCGCTCACCCGGTCCGCCAGGCGCTGGAGGGGAGCCTTCTCGCGCTGGGCCTCGTCGACCACGCGCTGGAGCCGGGCCAGCACGGACTCGGACGCCGGCGTCGCCACCCTGACCACCAGGGCGCCCCAGCCGTTGCGAGTCCCCCCGACCACGTGGCTGCCGGGGCCGCGCTCCACGGGCATCGGCTCCCCCGTGAGCATGGACTCGTCCACCGCCGACCAGCCGTCCACGACCTCGCCGTCGAGCGGGACCGTCTCGCTGGGGCGCACCCGGACCAGCGCCCCCACGGGCACGCTCTCCGGCGGCACCAGGTCGCCCTGCTCGTCGCCGGCCCCGGCCACGCGCCGGGCCACGGGCGGGCGGAGCGCCAGGAGCGCACGGAGCGCGCCCCCGGCCCGGCGA
>JBOGGH010000464.1:0-2961 GCA_050743905.1 Acidimicrobiales bacterium | reverse complement strand
GCTCGGCAACGTCGGCGATCCTGGTTTCGGCATAGCCGCGTTCGGCGATGACCTCGAGCGCGGCGCGCAGCATCTGCTCGCGACGGCTATCGGCGGTGCCCAGGGCACTCGTGGCCTGGGCCGCATCTGTCATCGCGACATCCCTCGACATCCCGCCTCATTCATTTGACCTCTTGTGGACACGTTAGCAGGTTTCTAGACTGAACATTCAGTCAAAGATGTTAAATGCGGCCAGGACCCCGCCTGGCCGCAGCGGACGAACTCGCGGAAGGCGGACTCATGGCCGCAACATACGACGCCATCGTCGTTGGCGGAGGACACAACGGTCTTGTCGCTGCCGCATACCTGGCCCGATCCGGCGCCAGGACGGTCGTGCTGGAGGGCAGGCACAAGACCGGCGGCGCAGCGACCACGGAGGCGCCATGGCCGGACGCGCCCGAGTTCAGTGTCACCAGGCTCTCGTACGTGATGAGCCTGATGCCGCCGACGATCATCAACGAACTCGACCTCGCCCGGCATGGGTACAGGATTTACCCGATGGGCCCGTATTACCAGGCATTCCCCGAGGGCGGGTCGATCAAGTTGTACGCGGACGACGCCAAGCGCAACCACGACGAAGTGTCCAAGTGGTCCAAGAAGGACGCGGACGCCATGCCGAAGTGGGATGCCTGGCTGGAGGGGCTCGCCGAGGTGCTCGGCCCGCTGCTGCTGACCGTCCCGCCGGCGATCGGGTCCCGCAAGCCGCGTGACCTCGCCGACACCCTGCGGCTGGCCTGGCGGCACCGCGGCCTGGACGTGCGCACGATCGCGGACGTCACCAGGCTGATGACGATGAGCATCGCTGACCTGCTCGACGACTGGTTCGAATCACCGCAGGTCAAGGGCGCTCTCGCGGTCAACGGCGTGATCGGGACCTGGGCCGGGCCATACGAGCCGGGGACCGCGTACGTGATGGCGCACCATTCGATCGGCGACGTCGGCGACGGGCACCTGGGCAACTGGGGGTTCCAGGAGGGCGGCATGGGTGCCGTCTCGGCGGCGATCGAGCGGGCGGCACGCAGCCACGGCGCCGAGATCCGCACCGGCGCCCGGGTGGCCCGCGTGCTGGTGGACGGCGGCCAGGCCACCGGTGTGGTGCTGGACAACGGCGACGAGATCCACGCCAAGGTCGTCGTCTCCACGCTGCACCCCAAGACCGCGTTCCTCGAGCACGTCGGCAAGGAGAACCTGCCGGAGGACTTCGCCAGCGACATCGAGCACTGGAAGTCGCGCAGCGGCGTCGTGAAGATCAACCTGGCGCTGGCCGAGCTCCCGGACTTCACCGCGGATCCCGGCTCCAACCTGCAGGAGCACCACACGGGCTCGGTGGAGATGGCGCCGACCATGGAGTACATCGAGCGCGCGTTCCAGGACGCCCGCGAGGGCCGCCCGGCCGCGCGCCCGTTCAGCGACGGCGTGATCCCCACGGCGTTCGACAAGACACTCAGCCCCGAGGGCACCCACATCATGTCGCTGTTCACCCAGTGGGTGCCGGCGGAGTGGAGTGAGGAGCCGCACACCGCGGAGCTCGAGGCGTACGCGGACCGGATGATCGACTGCTACAACGAGCTCGCGCCCAACTTCAAGGCGTCGATCCTGCACCGCGACATCGTCGGGCCTTACGAGATGGAGCACGACTACGGCCTGATCGGCGGCAACATCTTCCACGGGGAGCTGTCCCTGGAGCAGCTGTTCCACATGCGCCCGGCGCCGGGCTACGCGGACTACCGCACCCCGGTGGACGGCCTGTACTACGGCAGCTCGGCAACGCACGCCGGCGGCGGCGTGTGCGGCATCCCCGGGTGGCAGGCGGCCCGGGCCGCCATCGCCGACAAGAAGGCGGCGCGGCGGACCGGCCAGGTCCGGAAGATCATCCGGCGGTCATGACCATTCGACAGAGCCCTGAACGCGACGCTACGGCCAGTCAGGCGGACGCGGCTCCGCCGGCGACCGTGGCGCCGTCGGGGGCCGGGGCGGCCAGCGCAGCCCGCCCCGGCCCATCAACCTTGGCTGCGGGCGCCGACCACGCCGGCCCACCGCCCGGGGTTGCGGGCGCCGACCACGCCGGCCCACCGCCCGGGTCTGGGCGCGAGGACCACGCTGGCCCACCACCCGGCCCCGGGGCTGGCCCGGACCTGACGCCGATGCTCGAGGCGCGCAGCATCGCGCTCGTCGGCGCCTCGCCGCGGCCCGGCACGTTCGGGCAGCGGATGCTCGACGAGGTGACCAGGAGCCCGGCCAGGCCCGAGGTGTACCCGGTCAACCCCAGGTACGCCGAGATCGGGGGGCTGCCGTGCGTTCCGTCCCTGGCTGACTTGCCGGGACCGGTCGACCTGGTGCTGCTCGCCGTGCCCGACGCCGCGCTCGAGCAGCAGCTCACGCTCGCGGCCAGCCGCGGCGACCGCTCAGCGGTCATCTTCGGCAACGCCCACGAAGACCCGGACGCCGCCTGGCCACCGCCACCCCCCGCCTCAGCCACCGGCCACCCCGCCCCCGCCTCCGCCTCAGCCACCGGCCACCCCGCTCCCGCCTCCGCCTCAGCCACCGGCCACCCCGATCCCGCCTCCGCCTCAGCCACCGGCCACCCCGATCCCGGCCGATCGATGTACCAAAGGGCCGCTTCTAACGAGCCCATCGGTACATCGATGCCGTGGCCAGCCGAACCGGTGGGGGCAGTGGGGGCGGTGGGGCTCGCGGGGTCGGCCGGGCCGCTGCGCGACCGGCTGGCGGCCATCGCCAGGCAGGCCGGCATGCAGTTGTGCGGCGCCGGGTGCATGGGGTTCGTGAACGTGGCCCGTGGGCTGCGCGCGATCGGCTACACGGAGCCGGATCCGCTCCCAGTCGGGCCGATCGCCCTGGTCACGCACTCTGGCTCGGTGTTCTCCATGATGCTGCGCACCCGCCGGGCGATCGGCTACAGCC
>JBOGGH010000463.1:0-2963 GCA_050743905.1 Acidimicrobiales bacterium | reverse complement strand
CCACCCGGCCGCCCAGCGGGAACCAGCACGCGTAGTGGTGCTCTGGGTCCTCGGCCGGCACCAGCGGGGGCGCCTCGCGGCGGCAGAGGTCGCGGGCGTACCGGCAGCGCGGGGCAAAGGGGCACCCGGGCGGCAGCGACGCCAGGTCGGGCGGCCGCCCCTCGATGGCCGCCAGCCGGGTGTGGCCGGGGTCGGCCATGCGGGGGGTGGAGGCCAGCAGGGCCTCGGTGTAGGGCATGGCGGTGGCGGCGAACAGGGTCCGGGTGGGCGCCCGCTCCACCACCCGGCCGGCGTACATGACCACGATCCGGTCCGTCCTGGACGCCACCACCCCCAGGTCGTGGGTGACCAGCACCAGCGCCATCCGGCGCTCCTCCTGCATCCGCGCCAGGAGGTCGAGGATCTGCGCCTGGACGGTGACGTCGAGGCCGGTGGTGGGCTCGTCGGCCAGGAGCAGGCGCGGCGCGCAGGCCAGGGCCATGGCGATCACCACCCGCTGGCGCATCCCGCCGGAGAGCTGCCCCGGGTAGGCGCGGGCCCGGGCCTCGGGCGAGGGGATCCCCACCTGGCCGAGGAGCGCCACCGCCTGGGCCGTGGCGTCCGCCCGGCCCAGCCCGAGGTGGAGCCGGAGGGGCTCGGCGATCTGCGCGCCGATCCGCATGACCGGGTTGAGGGAGGTCATCGGGTCCTGGAACACGATGGCCACCCGGGCCCCCCACAGGGCCCGCAGCTCCCGCCGGCCGGCGCCCACGAGCTCCCGTCCCTCGAACCGCACCGACCCGGACCGCTCCACGCCGTCGGCCGGGAGCAGCCCCATCACCGACCGCGAGAGCACCGTCTTGCCCGACCCGGACTCGCCCACCACGCCCAGCGTCTCCCCGTGCCGCAGCGTGAAGCTCACCCCGTCGACCGCCCGCACCAGGCCGCGGGGGGTGCGGAAGGCGGTCCGCAGGTCCTCCACCTCGAGCAGCGGCCCGGTGGCCGGGCCCACGCCCTCGGGGAACCTCACAGCTTCACGGCGCTGACGTCGAAGTGCTGGCGGAGGCGGTCCCCGGCCAGGTTGACGGCCAGGAGGAAGAGGAACAGCGCCAGGGCCGGGAAGAGGACCAGCCACGGGTTGCTCTGGCCGGGGATGTTGTTGAGCCCGTTCAGGCTCTCGTTGAGCATGTTCCCCCACGAGGGCGTGGGCGGCGGGACCGACAGCCCCAGGAACGCCAGCGACCCCTCGAGGATCATGACCGTGGCCACGCCGACGAGGGCGAACGAGACCACGGTCGGCAGGATGTTGGGGAGCAGCTCCCGGAGGAGGATCCGCCGGTCGGTGGCGCCGAGCGCCTTGGCGGCGGTGACGAAGTCCCGGGTGGCGTAGGAGAGGGTGGCGGCGCGGACGATGCGGAAGACGATCGGGGCGCTGGCCACGCCCAGCACCACGGTGATCTTCCAGAGCTCGTTGCCCCAGAAGGTCACGATGGCGATCACCGCCAGGAGGGCCGGGAAGGCGAGCAGCACGTAGGAGGCGGCGTTCACCACCGTGTCCACCGCGCCCCGGCGGAAGGCGGCCACCATGCCCAGGGTGCCGCCGGCCGCCAGGCCGATGGCCATGGCGCCGAACCCCACCACGAGCGAGACCCGGGCCCCGAAGATCACCCGGCTGAAGATGTCGCGGCCGAGGTCGTCCGTGCCGAAGAAGTGGGCGGCGCTCGGCCCGGCGTTGATGGCCGTCGACTGCGCCTCGGGGTTCTGCAGCGGGAGCACGCCGGCGAGGACCGCCGCCAGGACGTTCAGCACCACCCAGCCGGCGCAGGCCCAGAACACCCATCCCAGGCGGCGCCGTTCCCCCGGCGCGTCGGAGAGGGCCGCCGCCGCGGCCCCCACGTCGGCGTCCGCCGCCCGGAGCGAGAGGGCGTGGCCCGGCTCCGGCGGCTCCCTCGGGACGGCGCGGTCAGTCACGGGCGATCCTCGGGTCGACCACGGTGAAGAGGAAGTCGAGGAGGAAGTTGACCACCACCACCACCACGGCCACCACCAGCACAATGCCCTGCACCGTGATGAAGTCGTCCTGGCTGATGGAGGACACCAGCACGTAGCCGAGCCCCGGGAGCTGTAGCAGGTACTCCACCACGAAGGCCCCGGCCAGGAGGGCGGCGATGTTGACGCCGGCCGAGGCCAGCAGCGAGACGGACGACGGCCGGAGGGCGTGGCGGAAGAGGACGCGGCGGTCCGACAGGCCCTTGGCCCGGGCCATGGTGATGAAGTCCTCCTGGAGGGTGGCGATCAGGTCGTTCCGGAGGAGGCGGTAGTAGAGGACGATCGAGCCGACGGCCAGCACGATCGACGGCAGCAGCATGGCGTGGAGGTTGGACCAGACGTTCTCGGTCAGGGAGACGTACGAGGCCGGCCCGGGGAACACATGGGTGTCCACGGCGAAGAGCAGCAGGAGGATGGGGGCCACCACGAACGGCGGCATGGCCAGCAGGGCGAACGTCCCGGCCGTGGTGGCCCGGTCGAACGCCCGGTTGGGCCGGCGCGCCACCAGCAGGGCCAGCGGGACCGCCACCACCACGGCGATGAGCTGGGAGATCACGAACAGCTCGAGGTCGATGGGGAAGGCGTTGGCGATGGTGGTGGTCACCGGCTCGTGGGTCACGAGGGACTGCCCGAGGTCGCCGTGGAGGACGTTGCCCATCCAGACGAAGTACTGCTCCCACAGGGGCTTTGTCAGCCCGAGCTGGTGGTCCACCACGGCCACGTTGTGGGGGGTGGCGTTGGGCCCGAGGATGGTGACGGCCGGGTCGCCCGGCAGGAGATGGACGAGGAAGAAGGTGCCCAGCGAGACCAGCAGCAGGATCGCCGCCAGGGCCACGATCCGCTTGACCACGTACTTGGCCACGCCCAGCCATCCCTTCCTCGTGCCCGGCGCACCGGCTGGGGAGCGATCCTAGGCCCCGGCCCCCGTCCCGGCG
>JBOGGH010000462.1:0-2969 GCA_050743905.1 Acidimicrobiales bacterium | reverse complement strand
CCGTGGACCGGCTCGGCGCCGAGCGGGTGGACCACGGCGTCCGCTGCGCCGAGGACCCGGCGCTCGTGGGCGAGCTGGCCGGCCGCGGCGTCCCCCTCGACGTCTGCCCCACGTCCAACGTGGTCCTCGGCGTGGTGGGGTCGCTGGACCGGCACCCCGTCGAGCTCCTGCGGGCGGCGGGCGTCCGGCTCTCGCTCAACACGGACGACCCGCTCCTCTACCACGTCGACCTGCCCGGGGAGTACCTGCGGTGCGCCCACGCCTTCGGCTGGGACCGCGGCCAGGTGGCCGCGCTGGCGCGGACGGCCATCGAGTGCTGCTTCGCCGACCCGGACCGGCGCGACGCCCTCCTGGCGGCCCACGACCGGTTCGTCGCCGGCGACGGTCCCCCGGGCGCCGGGGCGGCCCCGGGAACCTGACGGCCGGCCCGGGCACCTGACGCCACCGAGGTCGGCTTGACGCCACGCGACCCCAGCACGCAAGGTTGGGGCCGGACAGAGGACGGTGCGCCGACAGGGCGTCGCACCCCGGCGGACGGAAGGGTGGGCTCGGGTGGATCCAGCGCGTGGCGTGGCCGCCTCCGGGACCCTGCCGGGACCGGCCGCCCCGCCGCTCCCCACGGCCGACCTGGCGTTCCACGTCGAGCAGCACGGCGTGGACTTCATCCCCCTGACCGAGCGGTGGGCGCGCCCGCGCGACGTGGGCGGGATGTGGGCCGGGGCCAGCGTGCAGGTCGAGTACTTCATCTACGGCGCCATCCTCATGACCTTCGGGTTCACCTTCGCCCAGGCCCTCAGCATCATCGTCATCGGGAACCTCTCGTTCCTGCTGCTCGGCCTCTGCAGCCTGCAGGGGCCGCAGGCCGGCACCACCGTCTTCGGCGTCAACCGGGCCGCCTTCGGGCCCAACGGCTCCCGCGGGATGGCCTTCTTCAACTGGATCACCCAGATCGGCTTCGAGGTCGAGGGCCTGATCCTGATCGTCGGCGCCGCCCTCGTCCTCGGGATCAAGGCCGGCTTCTCCCCGGGCGACCCCGCCAAGGTGGCCTTCGTGATCCTGGCCGTGCTGATCCAGGGGGTGCTCCCCATCCTGGGCCACGCCACCATGGTGAAGACCCTCCGGTGGCTGGTCCTCCCCTTCGTGGTGCTCTTCGCCGTGATGCTGGGCTTCGCCGTCTCGCACGCCACCACCCACGGCGTGGCCCACGGGGCCGACTGGCAGACCTATCTCGAGGGGCTGGCGTTCACCATCACCCTGAGCGGCCTGGGCTGGACCGAGAACGGCAACGACTACACCCGCTACTGCGCGCCGGACGCCTCCAAGCGGGCCATCGTGGGGTGGGTGTTCCTGGGGACGGCGGTGCCCGAGATCCTCATCATGACGCTGGGCGCGGCGGTGGGGACCTTCCTCACCACCGTGGGCACGGCCAGCAACGCCTTCCTCCCCTTCGCCCACCAGAGCGCCATCCCCCCCTGGTTCGTGGTGGTGTTCCTGCTCTTCGCCATCGTGCAGCTCTTCGCCATCAACAGCCTGGACATGTACTCCTCCGGGGTGACGCTCCAGGCGATGGGCGTGCGGGTCAAGCGGTACCAGGCGGTGGTGATCGACTGCGTGATCGCCTTCGCCGTCACCATGTACGCCGTCTTCGACGCGTCGTTCAAGACGTACCTCACCGACTTCGTGGACCTGGTGATCGTGTGGATCGCGCCGTGGACGGCCATCTTCCTCGTGGACTGGGCGCTCCGCCGCTTCCGCTACGCGCCGGGCGAGCTCCAGCGGACGGACCGCCGCGGCCTCTACTACCGCGACGGCGGCGTGTGCTGGCAGGCGGTGGTGGCCCAGGTGGTGGGCATGTACGCGGCCATCGCCGGCCTGGCCGCCACGTTCAGCCTGCCGCAGTGGGTCAACCCGGTCACCTACGCCACCCGCGACGCCTACGGCTACGGGGCCGACGTCAGCATCTACCTGGGGATGGTGGTGGCCGGCCTCCTGTACCTGGCGCTCGGCTGGAAAAGCGTGCACCGCCAGGCCCACGCCCAGGATCTCCTGCTGGCCGGGGCGTGACCCCGGCGGGCGTCAGACCCCCCAGTCCTCCGCCACGGTCCCGTCCCCCTGCCGGCGGAAGAGGGGCACCGAGCCCAGGGCGTGGACCCGCCCGGCGTCGTCCCCGAGCGTGCGGCGCCACTCGCCCCCCTCGGTGAGGAAGGCGCCGACGACCACGGGGTCGGCCCCCACCCGGCGCAGCAGGCGGAGGGCGGCCATGAGCGAGCTCCCGGTGGAGACCACGTCGTCCACCACCGCCACGCGCCGCCCGCGCACCGCCGGGACCCGGCGCGGGTCGAGGCGGAGGGTCTGCGGCGACCCGGTGGTGATCGACCGCACGGGCTCCACGTACTCGTCGCCCAGGTGGATCTTGGGCGTCTTGTGGAGGATGACGTAGTCGTCGAGGCCGAGGGCGCGCGTCACCTCCATGGCCAGGGGGATGCCCATGGTGGCCACGGAGACCACCACCTGGGGCTCGGCGGCGGCCACCTCGGCGGCCAGCTCCCGGCCGGCCCGGGCCGAGAACGCCACCCCGTGGTCCACGCAGATCAGGAGGGCGATGGCCAGGCCGTCGGCCACCTCCACCAGCGGCAGGTCGACCGTCTGGCTCCCGACGGTGGTCGTGTACGTGCGGTCAGCGATGATGGGAAGACTCCCGCGGGGCGGTCGGCGGGTGCAAGTGGCGGCGCGGCCCGGCGCCCAAAACGAGAACGTGTTCCACATCGGCGCTACAGTCGCCGCCGTGGGAGGGAGCGCCTGATGATCCTCGACCGATTCCGCCTCGACGGCGGGACCGCCGTGGTCACCGGGGCCGGGCGGGGCATCGGGGCCGCCAGCGCGGTGGCCCTAGCGGAGGCCGGCGCCGACGTGGTGCTGGCCGCCCGCACCGCCGACCAACTGGCGGCGGTGGCCGACCGGGTGGAGGC
>JBOGGH010000461.1:0-2970 GCA_050743905.1 Acidimicrobiales bacterium | reverse complement strand
GGCCGGCGACGCCCACCACGTTGCCGCAGGGGTCGGCGAGCCAGCCGACGGCGAACGCCCCCGGGCCGGGCTCCGGGCCCATGACCCGGGCACCCCCGGCCCGCTCGGCCGCGCGGAGCGCCGATGCCACGTCCGGGACCGCGACATAGAACAGCACCTGCGGCCGGCGCCCGGCACCGCCGCCGACGCCGACGTTCACGTCCGACCCGTCTCCCAGGGTGCGGCCGTGGACGAAGCCGTACTCGCCGGCCTCGGAGACCGCCGTGCTGAGCGGGTCCCCCACCTCGAACGTCCACCCGAAGACGTCGGCGTAGAAGCCGCGGAGCGCCGGCGGGTCCTCCCCGAGGATCTCCGCGTGGACCACCGGCTGCCCGGCCGTCACGACGGCGCGCCCACGGCGAGGTGCCGTCCCAGGGCGTCCAGCCAGTCGCCCGTGCCCTGCTCGCGCCACGCCGGCTGCTCGCGGTCGTCCAGGTAGGCGCCGTGCTCCACGAGGACCAGCCCGCATCCCGCGCCGTCGGGGACGAGCTCCACCGCGGTGAGCGACACGGTGGCGACGGTGCCGTCCTCCGCCAGCACTGACGTGTAGACGATGCGCTCGTTCGGGACGATCTCGTGGTAATGCGCCTCCCAGGTGATCAGCTTGCCCCCGTGTTCGCCGCTGTTGCGCTCCACCCCGCCCGGGCGGAAGTCGAGCTCGTAGCGGTCCGGGTCGCCGGCGAACCACCTGGCCTTGGCCTGCGGGTCGGCCCAGGCGCGGAAGACGCGGTCGGGCGGCGCCGGGTAGGTGCGCTCCAGGGTGAAGGTGCTGTGGTTGATGCTGCGGTCGGGCATGGTGCCCTCCTCTCCTCGTGGTGCTCTGCTCGTCATGCGATGCTCAACGGGGTGCCGCGTCGCCCGGGGCGCCCACCTCCTCGCCCAGGCGGTCGAGGCGGAGCTCCCAGTGGGTCCGCTGCGCCGCCAGCCAGTCCTCGGCACGGCGGAGGGGCTCCGGCGCCAGGCGGCACGTCCGCACCCGGCCCACCTTGGCCGAGGCCACCAGCCCGGCGTCCTCCAGCACGCCCAGGTGCTGGACCACGGCCGGGAGCGACATGGCCAGGGGCTCGGCCAGTCGGCTCACCGACGCGGGGCCGCCGGCCAGGCGCTCCACCATGGTGCGCCGGCTCGGGTCCGCCAGCGCACGGAAGACCCGGTCGAGCTCGGTGGAACACTGAAGCATTGACTTAAGTATTGAGCCGCCCGGGGCTCCGGGTCAAGGGGCCGGCTCGGGCACGGCGCCGCCCCGGCTCACCTCGTGGCGGTGGCGGCACCGATGACGACGGCGTAGAGGCGTTGCCAGCGGATCCCCGAGAACCCGGCGCCGTCCAGGAGCCGGACGAGCTGCCGGGGGGTCCGGGCCTTGCCCCGCCGGTCGCCCACGAGGGTGGGGAGCAGCCAGCGCGAGCACTGGTCCACCAGGACCAGGCGCCCGCCCGGCGCGAGCACCCGGGCGCACTCGGCCAGGCCGGCCCGCTGGTCCGACCAGTGGTCGAACGAGGTGGTGCTCACCACGAGGTCGAAGGCGCCGTCGGGGAAGGGGAGGTGCTCGGCCACGGCCACCGCGCAGCCGATGCGCGCGTCGCCGGCGGCAGCGGTGGCCACGCCCACCATGCCCGGCGCGGGATCCACGCCGGTGAGCCGCCCGGCCTCCGGCAGGCGCGCCGCCAGCGAGCGGAGGAGGTACCCGGTGCCGCACCCCACGTCGAGGACGCGCTGCGGCGGGGCGCCCGCGGCGAGCGCGAGATCGGCTGCCCGGTCGGCGATCTCCCGGTGGAGCTCACCGAGCCGGCCGTGCTCGTAGCGCGGCGCCCGCTCGTGGAAGGCGGCCACGTCGCGGTCGCGGGGCACCGGGCAAGTCTCCCAGCCCGCGCCGGTGCGCCGTGGCGGGTGCGCCGCTCAGGCCGGGCCGTCCGGCCAGGGACGCGGCTCCCGGCCCATGAACGCCGCCAGCCGCTCCCATGGGCTCGCCCCGTCCGGCGCCGCCACCTCCTGGCCGAACGGGCTGCCCGGCTCCATCGCGTCGCGGTACTCGGGCTTGAGCATGGACCGAGCCGCCTCGAGGGCCGTCCCGGCGAGCGCCGGGTCGAGCGAGCCGAGCTGCCCGGTGGCCGCCGCCAGGTCCCAGGCGTGGGCGGCCATCTCCGCCAGGTACATGTCCACGAGGGTGGCGCCGGTGTAGGTCTCGCCCCAGGGCATGGCCGTGGTGGCGGCCAGGGTCCCGTCACCGGCCCACGCCGCCTCGGCCTCGGTGCCGGCGCTCCGGAGCTGGCGCGGCGCCTCCACCAGCTCCACGTGCGGGAACTCGGCGCCGGTGGGCGCCTCGCCCCGGCCCAGGGCCACGGCGCGCCACCCGGCGCCCACCAGGTGGTCCACCAGGGTGGCGACGTCGAACTGGGCGCACGGGGTGGGTGTGCCGAGCTGGTCCGGCCGCACGCCGGCGGCCACCTCCGCGGCGAGGGCGTAGCTGCGCACCAGGAAGGGGCGGCGGTCGGTGGTGGTCTCGGGCATGGGGGTCCTCCTCGTGGCGTCTCGTCCGGTTCCGGGCTCGCCCGGTGGTCTCCGGCACTGGTGGTCTCCGGCATTCTGCGCCGGGAAAGTGGCCATCTTGTGTCCACTTCTCTCCGTACGATGGAAGGCGGTGCGAGCCGACCGCCTGGTGGCCATCCTCCTCCTGCTGCAGGTGCGCGGGCGGATGACCGTGCCGGAGCTCGCCTCGGAGCTGGAGACCTCCGAGCGCACGATCCGGCGCGACCTGGAGGCGCTGTCCTACGCCGGCGTGCCCGTGTACTCGCAGCGCGGGCGGGGCGGCGGCTGGCAGCTCCTGGGCGGCCACCGCATCGACCTGAGCGGGCTGACGGCCACGGAAGCCCAGGCGCTGCTGCTCGCCACGGACCCCGGCGCGGTGACGGCGGGGCCCGATCTGGCGGACGG
>JBOGGH010000460.1:0-2973 GCA_050743905.1 Acidimicrobiales bacterium | reverse complement strand
GCCGGCGCCGCCGCCACGGCCGCCGCCACCGCCGCCGCCGCCGGTGGCGGCAACCTCGGGCTGGCCGGCCAGCGAGAGGGACACCTTGCCCTGCGGGTCGATGTCGTCCACCCGCACCTCGATCGGCTGGCCGAGGGTGAGGACGTCCTCCACCTGGTTGACCCGCTTGCCGCCGGCCAGCGGCGAGAGCTTGGAGATGTGGAGCAGGCCGTCCCGGCCGGGCAGGACGTTGACGAACGCCCCGAACTTGGTGACGTTGACCACCTTGCCCTGGTAGGTGGCGCCCACGTCGGCCGTGGGCGGGTCCAGGATCAGCGAGATCCGCCGGCGGGCCTCCTCCACCGCGTTGCCGTCCTTGGCCCCGATGGTCACCGTGCCGACCATGCCGTCGTCGTCGACGGCGATGTCGGCGCCGGTCTCCTGCTGAAGCGTGTTGATGACCTTGCCCTTGGGCCCGATCACCTCGCCGATCTTGTCGATGGGGATCTCCATCGAGACGATCTTCGGCGCCGACGCCGCCACCTCGGACCGGGGCTCGGCGATGGCGGCGTGCATCACCCGCAGGATCTCGAGGCGGGCCTCCTTGGCCTGCAGCAGGGCCTGGGCCAGCACGTCGGCCGGGAGCCCGTCGATCTTCGTGTCGAGCTGGAGGGCGGTCACGGCGTCGGCCGTGCCGGCCACCTTGAAGTCCATGTCGCCGAAGGCGTCCTCGGCCCCCAGGATGTCGGTGAGGGTGACGTAGGCGTCCTCGTCGTGCACCAGCCCCATGGCGATGCCGGCCACCGGCGCCTTGATGGGGACGCCGGCCGCCATCAGCGAGAGGCTGGAGCCGCAGACCGACGCCATCGACGTGGAGCCGTTCGACGCCATGACGTCGGACACCAGCCGCAGGGCGTAGGGGAACTCCTCCTTGCTCGGCACCACGGGCAGCAGCGCCCGCTCGGCCAGCAGCCCGTGGCCGATCTCCCGGCGCTTGGGGCCCCGCATGAAGCCGGTCTCGCCGGTGGAGTAGGGCGGGAAGTTGTAGTGGTGCATGTAGCGCTTCGACTCGTCCGGGCTGATCGTGTCGAGGAGCTGGTCCATCCGGGGCATGCCCAGGGTGGTGACGTTGACCACCTGGGTCTCGCCGCGCTGGAAGAGGGCCGACCCGTGGGCCGTGGGGAAGAGGTCCACCTCGGCCGAGAGGGGCCGGATCTCGCTCGCGCCCCGGCCGTCGATGCGCAGGCCCTCCTTCACGATGCGGGCCCGCACCAGCTTCTTCGTGAGGGCGCGGACGGCGGCCTTGATCTCGCCCTCGCGCTCGGGGAGCTCGCCGGCCAACTGGGCCAGGATGGTGGCCGTGGCGGCGGCGGTCTCCTCGTTCCGGGTGGCCTTGTCGGCGATCGTCTGGGCGTGGCCGATGGGGTCCGAGCCCACCGCCTCCACCCGGGCGTACACGTCGTCGCCGTAGTCGCTGAAGGTGTCGATGGGGATGGTGGTGATCGGGCCCTTCTCGGCCACCACGCCGGCCACCAGTTGCCGCTGGAGGTTGATCGACTCGCGGATCCACGTCTTCGCCGCCTCGAGGCCCTCGGCCAGGACCTCCTCGGTGACCTTGGGCGCGCCCTCCTCGTAGTAGTCCCACGAGCGCTCGGTGCCGCCGGCCTCCACCATCATGATGGCCACCTCGGCGTCCTCCTCCTCGGTGAGCGCCCGCCCGGCCACCACCAGCTCGAAGGTGGACTCGTCGCCCTCCTGGTAGCTGGGGTGGGGGATCCACTCGCCCTCGGTGGAGTAGGCGATCCGCACGGCGCCGATGGGGCCGTCGAAGGGGATCCCCGACAGCATCAGCGCGGCCGAGGCGGCGTTGATGGCCAGCACGTCGTGCGGGTTGACCTGGTCGGCGCCGAAGATCGTGCCCACCACGTGGACCTCGTTGCGGAAGCCCTTGGGGAAGGACGGCCGCAGCGGGCGGTCGATCAGGCGGCAGGTGAGGATGGCCTGGTCGGACGCCTTGCCCTCCCGGCGGAAGAACGAGCCGGGGATCTTGCCCGCCGCGTACGCCCGCTCCTCGATGTCCACGGTGAGCGGGAAGAAGTCGGCGCCCTCCCGCGCCGACCGGGCCGCCGTGGCGGTGGCCAGCAGCACGGTGTCCCCGATGCGGGCGAGGACGGCGCCGTCCGCCAACTGGGCCAGCTTGCCGGCCTCGAACGTCATGGTGCGGTCGGTGCCGCTGACCGGCGCCGACACGGAGATGGCCTTGGCCATGGTGCTCCTTTGTGTCCGGGGCACGCCGTGGCCGGTTCCCAGTGGTCGACCACCTCGTTGGCACCAGGTGACCGGCGACTGGCAGCCGGCATCCTGGCCTGCCCGTCTCCTTATGTGCGACCGCCCGGCCGGCGGCCGGGCGGAAGGTCCTGCGTTATCGGCGGATGCCGAGGCGTCCGATGATCCCCCGGTAGCGCTCCACGTCGTTGGCCCGCACGTAGTCCAGCAGGCGCCGCCGGTGGCCGATGAGCTTCATCAGCCCCCGGCGGGTGTGGTGGTCGCCCTTGTGCACCTTCAGGTGCTCGGTGAGGTGCGAGATCCGGTCCGTCAACAGGGCGATCTGCACCTCCGGCGAGCCGGTGTCAGTGCCGTGCAGCCGGTGCTCGGTGATGATGGCCTGCTTCTCGGGCATAGGTCGCGCTACCTCGGGGAACACGGGGACGTGCTCATGATAGCAGGTCAGGGGCCCCGCCGCCGAGGAGCCGGCGGACCTGGGCCACGTCCCGGTGCATCTGGGCCACCAGGTCCTCCACCCGGTCGAACCGCTCCTCGCCCCGCAGTCGCTCCACGAACCGGACCCTCGCCTCCTCGCTGTACAGATCGTCGTCGAAGTCGAGCAGGAACGCCTCGAGGAGGGGCGGCTGGCTGCCCGGGGCGTAGAAGGTGGGCCGGCGGCCCACCGAGAGAGCGGCCACGTGGGGCACGCCGTCCGGGCGGAGGTAGTAC
>JBOGGH010000459.1:0-2973 GCA_050743905.1 Acidimicrobiales bacterium | reverse complement strand
GGCGCCGCCTCACCCGCGGGGCGCCGCCTCCCAGGCCCAGCCGGCCACCTCGGGCGGGTCCTCGCCGTGCTCCCGGCCGTACCGGCGGGCGTCCAGGCGGGCGTCCACCATCTCCTGGCGGAGGGCGGCGGTGCGTGTCCCGAGGCCGGGGACCCGGTCCAGCACGTCGATCACCAGGTGGTAGCGGTCGAGGTCGTTCAGTATGACCATGTCGAACGGCGTGGTGGTGGTGCCCTCCTCCTTGTAGCCGCGGACGTGGAGGTTGTGGTGGTTCCGGCGGCGGTAGGTGAGCCGGTGCACCAGCCACGGGTAGCCGTGGTGGGCGAAGATCACCGGGCGGTCGGTGGTGAAGACGGTGTCGAACTCCTGGTCGGACAGGCCGTGCGGGTGCTCGGCCTCGGGCTGGAGCCGCATGAGGTCCACCACGTTCACCACCCGGACCGTGAGGTCGGGGAGCCGCCGGCGGAGGACGTCCACCGCGGCCAGCGTCTCGAGCGTGGGGACGTCTCCGCAGCACGCCATCACCACGTCCGGGGACGACCCGCCGTCGGTCGAGGCGAACGGCCAGATCCCCAGGCCCCGCGTGCAGTGGTCCACCGCCTCGTCCATCGTGAGCCACTGCAGGGACGGCTGCTTCCCGGCGATCACCACGTTCACGTAGCCGCGGCTCCGCAGGCAGTGGTCGGCCACCGACAGCAGGCAGTTGGCGTCCGGGGGCAGGTACACCCGGATGACGTCCGCCTTCTTGTTCACGACGTTGTCGATGAACCCGGGATCCTGGTGGGAGAACCCGTTGTGGTCCTGCCGCCACACGTGGCTGGAGAGCAGGTAGTTCAGCGACGCCACCGGCCGGCGCCAGGGGACCTCGGCGCTCTCCTTCAGCCACTTGGCGTGCTGGTTGAACATCGAGTCCACGATGTGGGCGAACGCCTCGTAGCTGTCGAACAGGCCGTGGCGGCCGGTGAGCAGGTAGCCCTCCAGCCACCCCTGGCACTGGTGCTCGGACAGCACCTCCATCACCCGCCCACCGGGCGCCAGGTGGTCGTCGCCCGGCCGGATGATCGCGTCCCAGGTGCGGTCGGTGACGGCGAACACGTCCTGCAGCCGGTTGGAGGCGGTCTCGTCCGGCCCGAAGATCCGGAAGGTGGACGGGTTGGCCGCCATGACGTCGCGGAGCAGCTCGCCCAGCACCTCGGTGGCCTGGCCCAGGGTGCTGCCCGGCCGGTCCACCGCCACGGCGTAGTCGCGGAAGTCCGGGAGCTCCAGGTCGGCGAGGAGCAGCCCGCCGTTGGCGTAGGGGGTGGCGCTCATCCGGCGGTCGCCGGCCGGCGGGAACGCCCGGAGCGCGTCCACGGGCGCGCCCCGCTCGTCGAACAGCTCCTCGGGGCGGTAGCTGCGCAGCCACGCCTCGAGCTGCGCCAGGTGCTCCGGGTTGGTCCGCACCTCGGCCAGCGGCACCTGGTGGGCGCGGAAGGTGCCCTCCACCGGCACCCCGTCCACCACCTTGGGCCCCGTCCAGCCCTTGGGGGTCCGGAGGACGAGCATCGGCCACGTGGGCCGCACCGCCGGCCCGCCGGCCCGGGCCGCCTCCTGGATGCCGCCGATCTCGGCCACGATCTCGTCGAGCGCGGCCGCCAGCCGCCGGTGCACGGCCATGGGATCCTCGCCGTCGAACCCGCCCTCCACCAGCACGGGCCGGTAGCCGTAGCCGGTGAACAGCGCCATGAGCTCCTGGCGGGGGATCCGGTCCAGGACGGTGGGCGCGGCGATCTTGTAGCCGTTCAGGTGCAGGACCGGCAGCACCGCCCCGTCGCGCCGGGGGTCGAGGAACTTGTTGGCGTGCCAGCCGGTGGCTGCCGGGCCGGTCTCCGCCTCGCCGTCGCCCACCACGCAGGCCACCAGGAGCCCCGGGTTGTCGAAGGCCGCGCCGAAGGCGTGGCTCAGCGAGTACCCGAGCTCCCCGCCCTCGTGGATCGACCCCGGCGTCTGCGCCCCGCAGTGGCTCGGGACGCCCCCGGGGAAGGAGAACTGCCGGAACAGGCGGGCCATCCCGTGCTCGTCCCGGGTGACGTGGGGGAACCGCTCGCTGTAGGTCCCCTCCAGCCAGGCGTTGGCCAGGACCGCCGGCCCGCCGTGGCCGGGCCCGCAGACGAAGAGGACGTCCCGGCCGTGCCGCACCACGCACCGGCTCAGGTGCGCGTAGAGGAGGTTGAGGCCCGGGCTGGTGCCCCAGTGGCCGAGCAGCCGCGGCTTGACCTGGTCCGCCCGGAGCGGCTCGCGCAGCAGCGGGTTGGCCATCAGGTAGATCTGCCCGGCGGCGAGGTAGTTGGCGGCGCGGAAGTACGCGTCGAGCGCTTCGAGGGAGGGCTCGCCGGACCGGTCGGCCGCTGCGGAGACGTCGGTCACGGGCATGGCGGATCCCTCCCGTCGGTCGTGGTGCCGGGCCGCCGCCACCCTACCGGCGGCGCGGCGCGGTCTGGCATGGTGGTGCGGTGCTGGTCCTCGTGGTGAACGCCGGGTCGAGCAGCCTGAAGCTCCGGGTGGTGGACGACGCCGGGGCGGTGCGGGCGGCGCGGGACCTGCCGAGCGTGGACCGGATAGACGTGGGCCACGAGCTCGGCGCGTTCCTGGACGCCGCGCCCGGGGTGGACGCCGCCGGCCACCGCGTGGTGCACGGCGGGTCGCGCTTCACCGGCCCGGTCCTGCTCCGCGACGCCGCCGACCGCGCCCTCGCCGAGCTGGCCGACCTGGCGCCGCTCCACAACCCCCCGAGCCTGGAGGCCGTCCACCGGCTCCGGGCCCTGCGGCCCGGGCTCCCGCAGGTGGCCTGCTTCGACACGGCGTTCCACGCCCGGATGCCGGCGGCGGCGGCCACCTACGCGCTGCCGCGCCACTGGCGCGAGGTGCTCGGGATCCGGCGCTTCGGGTTCCACGGCCTCAGCCACGCGTGGGCCACGCGCCGCGCCGCCGTGC
>JBOGGH010000458.1:0-2980 GCA_050743905.1 Acidimicrobiales bacterium | reverse complement strand
ATCTCCGCCAGCCGCTCGGGCCCGGCGCCCACCGGGAAGATCCCGTCCAGCCGGGCCGCCCGCCGGAGGGGCCCGGCGCGCAGCGGCTCGCCGCGGGCCGCCGCCCACACCGGGATCCGGGGCGACTGCACCGGCGTGGGCAGGAACCGGACGTCGTCGGCGGTGAAGCAGGGGCCGTGGTGGTCCACCCTCCGGCCCGACCAGAGATCCAGCACGAGGTCGAGCGCCTCGTCGAGCCGGGCGGCCCGCGCCCGCTCGTCCACCTCCTCGCCGAACCGCCCGAGCTCGCCGCCGGAGTCCACGCCGAGGCCCACGCCGAGCACCAGCCTCCCCTGCGACAGCCGGTCGAGGGTGACGGCCTCGCGGGCCACCTTCTGCGGCCGGCGGCGGGCCAGCGGCGTGACCATCGGGCCGAACCGGATCCGCCGGGTGGCGGCGGCCACCGCCGCCATGACGATCCAGACGTCGGCCAGCTCCTGGGGCTGTCCGGCGGGCCGGATCATGTGGTCCCAGAGGAAGACGCCGTCCCAGCCCGCCTCCTCGGCCGCCACCGCCACCTCCACCACCCTCGCCGGCTCGGCGAGCTCGCCGAACGGCGGGAAGAAGAGGCCGTGGCGCACCGGCCGCGTCGCCCCGCTCAGTGGCCGGCGGCGTGGGGCATGCAGAGGTCGTCGTACTCGGCGATGACCAGCTCGCCGGCTGTGGGGCCGCACGCCGGGCACGCGGGGTCGCGCCGCACCTTGAACGTGCGGAACGACTCCTCCAGGGCGTCGTAGGCCAGGAGCCGGCCCACCAGGGGGTCGCCCAGCCCCAGCAGCAGCTTGATGGCCTCCACGGCCTGGATCGACCCCACGATCCCGGGGAGCACGCCGAGCACGCCGGCCTCGGCGCACGACGGCGCCTGCTCGGCCGGGGGCGGTACCGGCACGAGGCAGCGGTAACAGGGGCCGTGGTACGGGTCGAACACGGTGACCTGCCCCTCGAACTGGAAGATCGACCCGTGCACCACCGGGATCCGCTTCACCAGGGAGGCGTCGTTGACCAGGTAGCGGGTGGGGAAGTTGTCCGTGCCGTCCACGATCAGGTCGTAGCCGTCGATGATGTCCAGGACGTTGTCCGCACCGAGCCGCACGTCGTAGGTGGCCACGTCCACGTCCGGGTTGAGCAGGGTGAGGGTCTTCTTGGCCGAGTCCACCTTGCGGTCGCCGATCCGGTCCATGTTGTGGAGGATCTGTCGCTGGAGGTTGGACTCGTCGACCACGTCCATGTCGATGATCCCGAGCGTCCCCACCCCGGCCGCGGCCAGGTAGAGCGCCGCCGGCGAGCCGAGGCCGCCCGCCCCGAGCAGGAGGACCTTGCTGTCGAGCAGCTTCTGCTGGCCCTGCTCGCCGACGTCCGGCATCAGCAGGTGCCGCTGGTAGCGGTTGCGCTGCTCGGCGGTGAGGGTCCTCGGCGCGGCCCAGGGCCGGCCGTCGTCCTTCCAGCGGTTGAAGCCGCCGGCCATGGAGACCACGTCCCGGTAGCCCAGCTCCCCCATCGTCCTGGCGGCGAACGCCGAGCGGACGCCGCCGGCGCAGTAGACCACCACCGGGGCCGCCTTGTCCGGCAGCCGGCCCTCCACCTGGAACTCGAGCTGGCCGCGGGGCAGGTGCACGGCACCGGCGATGGCACCCTGCTCGTACTCGTCCGGCTCGCGCACGTCGAGGAAGGCGGCTCTGCCCAGGCGCGCCTCGGCCTCGGCGGTGTCGACCTCGCTGATCGCCGACTTGGCCTCGTTCAGCAGCTCTCTCGCGGTGGGCATCGCTGTGACCTCCGGGGATCGGTTGCCCTGCCTGGCACGCCCGCGGGGCGGGACCTGCATACCCGTAAAACCTTATCAGGTAGGTCAGCATTCCCACCGGGGGCGCCGGCGGGCCGATCCGGGCTAGACACGCCTCGTGGACGTGGCCGAGGCCCTGTGCAGGCGGCACATGGTACGGACCTTCTCGGCCACGCCGCTCGACCCGTGCCTGGTGGAGCGGATGCTGGCCCACGCTCTCAGGGCCCCCACCGCCGGCAACACCCGTGGCACCGCCTGGCTGGTACTCCAGGGCGGGGAGCAGACCGCCACCTACTGGGCCTGCACCACCACCGAGGCGTGGCGGGGCCGGTCCCGGCGGTGGCCCGGGCTGTCGAGGGCCCCCGTGGTGGCCCTCTCCCTGGCGTCGCCGGACGAGTACGCGCGCCGGTACGGCGAGGCGGACAAGGCCGGCCTCGGCTCCCCGGCGGCGACATGGGCGGTGCCCTACTGGTTCGGCGACGCCGCCTTCGCCACCATGAGCCTCCTCCTCCAGGCCACCGCCGAGGGGCTGGGCGCGTGCTTCCTGGGCAACTTCCGGGGCGAGGACCGGCTGCTGGCCGCGCTGGGGGTGCCCGAGGGCTGGCGCCTCTTCGGCGCGGTGCTGCTGGGGCACCACGGGGGCCCCGACCCGCGCTCCCCCTCGCTCGACCGGACCGGCGCGTCGCGGGCGTCGCGGATCCACCGGGGCCGGTGGTGACGGCCCGGCGTCAGGCCGGCACGCGGCCCTGGAGCACTGTCTGGACTGTCTGGCAGACAGGTGACGAGCGGGCGATCACAGCCCGGGCGAGTGGGGACGGGCCAACCGCGTCACCACCACTGAAGAACGCCCGGCCGGACTTGAACCGGCGACCTCCGGCTTACAAGGCCGGTGCTCTAACCGTTCTGAGCTACGGGCGCATGACCTGCTGTCCGACGTCCCATCGACGCCGGGCCGACAGCAGACTATCCGCTCGGCCGGCGGCGGCAAGAACGGAGCCAGGATCCCGGCAAGGTGGGCCGTGCACGCTCTCGCCCATGGCACTGCTCACGCCCACCGCCCTCGCCGCCCCCGAGCCCGCTGCCGGGCCGGACGGCACCACCGCCGGCCCGCCCCCGCCGAACCGCGCACCGGCCCGCCCCCCGGTGGGGGCGCCTGCGGAG
>JBOGGH010000457.1:0-2982 GCA_050743905.1 Acidimicrobiales bacterium | reverse complement strand
GCACAGGCTCCCACGTAACCGGGAGTTGGCGGAGGCGGCCCGGTCGGTGTCCACTTGTCGTCCCACAAGGAAGCAGCGGCCCGCACGACCGCGGGTCGTCGACACGGAGCGGGCGAGTTCTCGGCAGGGACGTAGATGCCGCAGGTGGACCCAGTCTCGGTCTTCTCGACATGCGCGATCGCCCTCATAAAGAGCTTCGAAGTGTCCAATTCGTCCGCCACGCCGAGAAGGTCGCCGTGGAGACGAAGCCAGATCACGCCGTCCCCGTCCGGTGCGGGAGCGTCGTAGCGCATGACACGGTGAAGACCGCCAGTCTCCAGCTCTTCCTGGAACCAAGTCTGCTCCAAGCCGACCGGCCACTCCTCGTCGGTGTCGCCTCCCGGACTCCTCCACAGGTAGGCGAAGCGATGACCTGAAAAGTGGGCATGGTCGAAGAAGACAGCGACAACGTGCTCGTCGGCCCGCTCGACGACGCCAACCTCAATGTTGCAAATCGCTCGCACGTACGGCCACACCTCACTCGGAGGGATCGTGTCGCCCGGCCGGGCCCCGTCTCTCACTGCCTGTAACAACGCCCTGTCGAGGCCAGTCCAGCCCTTGCGCTTCTCGACGATCTCTCGGGCGGCCTCGTACTGCGCCTCGGTAAGGATCCGCGGCGGACCGGGGTCGGGCAGCTTGAAGAGCTGCGCGACCTGCTCGCGCTGGCGTTCGAGCAGCATCAGGAGACTCTTGAGATCCGGTTCCGCCACTTCCAGAACGATAGGGGGCCAGGGACACCTGCTCGACGAGGTGAGCGTTTCCGCATTTTGGAGAACGGAGGTTGCTTTGGACTGGTCGGCAGGGCCAGCGTCCGTCCGAGGCTCCGGCCAGCTCCCGGTCACGCTGTTCGATCGCGTGGCTGTACACCCGGAGAGTGATCGAGGGGTCCGCGTGGCCGAGCCGGGCACCGACCGTCACGGCGTCGTAGTTGGCGGCGATCTCTGAACTGGTGGAGGGGCCGTTGTCGGAGGACGGAAGTGGGCGCCCCTCTCTGAACTGGTGGGGGGGACCCTCGTCGGGCGGTGGATGTGGGCGCCCATCGCACTGCGATGCTTTTCCGCCCTCCCTGTGTCTGGCTCGCCACGGAGAGTGCCCGATCGCCTCGAGAGCGCCACGAGGCCGAGCCTCTTCGGCACACCTCGAGGCCGCATTCCGCCGCGATGTATGGCCTCGGCTGGCAGGCGTCAAGCTCGCAGCGATCACGGAGGCGACCGGCTGCTCGAAGGCGTCGGCGTCGGACATCCGCCGCGGCAAGCGCACCCCGCACGTCTCGACCTGGCAGAAACTTGCCGAGCTGGTGGGTGTCGAAACGCCCTTTAACTGAGTCCACGCCAGATCGATGCCCACGCGATGCTGCTCGGTCCGGTCCAGGATGCGAAGCTCAGGTGAGGGCCCCACTGTCCTGGTCCTCTGTGGGATAAGCTCGGGGCCGTCGCTAGACAAACCCTCAACGTTTGCGGCGTATTGCATAGCGAGCGAAACGCAGAAGGGGGGAATCGGGTTGAAGTTGGGAGCGGTCATTGCGCTGTTGGCCATTGTCGCAGGGGCTACGGAAGTGGTCTCTTCCAGAGTGGTTGCCAGTCCGATCCTGAATTCATCGCTCCTCAGCATTGCCTGTACGACGGCGGCAAACTGCACGGCGGTTGGCGACTGGGCGACTTTGGCGACTCCATACACGGTTATCGAGCACTGGAACGGGCGTGCATGGGCGCTAGTTCCCGAGCCGCCGGAAGGCACGAAGGCAGTCGCGCGGAATCTGGGCGGAGTCGCCTGCGCGAGCGAATCAAACTGCACCGCCGTGGGGTGGGCCTCGCCAACGTACGGTAAGTCCTAACACGCTTGTACAGCACTGGAACGGCTTAAAGTGGTCAACAGTCAAGAGCCCAACCCCGAGTTCAGGTGGCTACTTGAGCGCAGTGTGGTGCCCAGGTAAATCAAGCTGTATTGCTGTCGGAGACTACGCCGATGACTCTACTCTCGGCATGGCGCCACTTGTTGAGCGTTGGAACGGTCGACACTGGTCGATCATGCAAAGCCCGAGCGTCTCGGGTCAACTCAACGGTATTTCGTGCATGAGTAGGGTAGGATGTATCGCGGTCGGCTACTACAGCTATGCCGCTGTTAACTCGACCCTCGTCGAGCATTGGAACGGCACAAGATGGTCGATCGTGCGCAGTCCGAGCGTCGGGGACATCCACAGCGAACTGGACAGCATCGCGTGCGTCACCTCTTCGAACTGCATGGCCGTCGGCTATCACAGCACCCTCATCGGTCGCTACACACTCATCGAGCATTGGAACGGCTCAAGGTGGTCGATCGTGCCCAGCCAGAACTCGCCGTCCTCCATTCTGGGCCCGAGTAACGCTCTAGCGGGCGTGGCGTGCGCGCCAGCGTCGAACTGCACCGCCGTGGGTGATGGGTCGAGGGGCGGTCCGCTCACCGAGCACTGGAACGGGTCCAAGTGGTCCATTGTGAACACACCAAAGACGCACGGCGAACTCGAAGGCGTTGTCTGCCGGGGTGCTTCTGCGTGTTGGGCGGTTGGATACAGAGTGACGCACGGAGCCGATACTGCGACCCTCGTCGAGCATTGGAACGGCAAGGTCTGGTCGGTCGTGCGCAGTCCGGGCTAGCTCACGGCTTGTCAGCCCGCCTTTAGCACCAACCCTCCGCCAGCCCACCTGCCGACGCTCGGGCTGTGGCGCCACGGGTCAGCCCGACGGGCTCTCTGCGAGCGCCACGAGGCAGAGCAGCTCGCCATGAGGAAGCGCTTCACCACCACCCTCACGCCACCGGAGCGTCCTACGGGACCTACCGGCCAAACCACGTCATCGCCGGAGTGCCGTCGTGGCATCTACAAGCCCCCTGCCGGGGACTACCACCCACGCGCCGAGGGCCTCTGCCCTCTCGCCGAGGCCCTCGCCCTCAGGGTCGCCGCCCATG
>JBOGGH010000456.1:0-2987 GCA_050743905.1 Acidimicrobiales bacterium | reverse complement strand
GCGCATCGTGCCCTGGCCCGATCCGCTGGTGGAGGGGTCCGGCGTGGACGTGCTCGGCCCCTACGTGGAGCTGTTCTGGCTCCCGGTGCTCGGGCCGTCGGCCACCTGGCTCCTCCGCCGGCTGGTGGCGGGGCTCCGGGCGCGGCCCCACGGCTTCCACCTCGACCTCGAGGAGGCGGCGCGCTCGCTCGGTCTCGGCGGGGTGGGCGGGCGCCGATCGCCGTTCCGGCGGGCGCTGCTCCGGTGCGCCCGCTACGGCGTGGCGCGGCACCAGGGGAGCGACGTCCTGGCGGTGCGCCTGGTGGTCGGCCCGGTGCCCGAGCGGCACCTGCTCCGCCTGCCCCTCCCGCTCCAGGAGCAGCACCGCCGGTGGCTGGCCCGGGAGCGCCCGGACACGATCGACGACGTGCGGCGGCGCGCCCGGTCGCTCGCCCTCCACCTGGTGGCGGCCGGCACGGTCGACCGGGCCGACGTCGAGCGGCACCTGGTGCGCAGCGGCGTCCACCCGGCCGTGGCCTACGAGACCGCCACCTGGGCGACCGGCCGCCGGGACCCGCCCTCCCCGCGGGCTTCGCCGGTCGTCCCGCCGCAATCGGCGTGACAGTGCTCTAATGGTGCCGGTGCCCGCCGCACGGAGGGGGACGGACGGGCACACGGAGGGGAAGGTCGAGGCCCATGAGCAGCACCGTCGAGACCGGGGCAGCACCGCCGGAGAGCGCGCCCGGGGCGGAAGCGCCGTCGGTGCCGGCCGCCGGTGGCCCACCGGGACCCCCGCCGGTCCCGCCGTTCGCCATCGTGCCCAAGGTGGGCGTGGCCATCGCCGCGGTGATCCTGGTCCTGCTCGTCGTCTCCATCGCCGGGAACTGGCTCTGGTCGCTGGACTTCTTCCACGTGGCCGGGGGCGGCCTGTGGACCGGCATCGACCTCTTCGTGGGCCTGGCCATCGGGCCCATCATCGGGCGCATGTCGGTACCCGCCCGCATCGAGTTCTCGACGCGGTTCATGCCCAAGATGCTGGTCATCATGCCGACGCTGGTGATCGTCACCCTGGCCGCCGGGTACCAACTGGCCCGGCACCTGGGGAACCTGGCCCCGAACGCCCCCCTCCACGGCTGGATCGTGGCCTCGTACATCGTGGTGGGCATCATGGCGGTCATCGCGCTGGGCCTGCTGGAGCCGGCCAACCTGGCGGTGCTGTTCGAGCTCAAGAAGCCCCGCCCGAACGGCGAGCGCATCGGCCGGCTGATGCGGATCTTCGTCTACACCGCCGGCATCACCGGCGCCATGCAGATCGCCACCCTGGTGATCATGTCCAAGCTGGCCAGCTCGTGACCGCCGCCCAGGCCGTCCCGGCCGGCACAGCCGACGACGTGGAGCGGCCGCTCCCCCCGGTCGTCCAGCTCGGCGTGGCCGCGCTGGTCCTCGTGGTGGCCTCGGGCATCTACCTCGCCGCCCAGGCGGCGCGGCACCCGAGCCTCGTCCCGCCGATCGTGGGGCTGGCCGCCGCCGCCGTCCTGGTGCTGGCGGCGGCGGTGCTCCTGGCGCGCGTGCGGGCGTTCGCCTGGGCCAAGTTCCGCCTGGTCTTCGGCTGGGCGTTCCTCGAGTACCTGGTCATCGCCGGCATGCTCATGTACGTGTTCGTGCGGGACGGCACGCCCGGCGGCACCCTGGCGCTCTTCGTGGTGGGGCTGGTCATCTTCGCCGTGGACATCCCCATGGTGTTCGCCTTCTCGGTGGCGCGCTACCAGCCGGTCCCCGCCGGCACCTGACCCCACCCGGCGCCCGGCCAGGGGTCAGCCGTACGAGGCGAGCAGGGCGAGCAGGGTCCGCACCCCGAAGGCGGTGCCGCCCTTGCTCAGGTACCCGGACGACTCCGCCGAGCGGCCGGTGCCGGCGATGTCCAGGTGCGCCCAGGGCAGGCCGCCGGTGAACCGGGCCAGCAGCATGGCGGCGGCGATGGCCCCCGCCTGGCCCGGGCGGCCCACGTTCTTCATGTCGGCCACGTCCGAGTCGATGTGCTCGGCGTAGTCCTCGGGCATGGGCATCGGCCACAGCCGCTCCCCGGCCGAGTCGCCGGCGGCGCGGACTCGCGCCACCAGCTCCTCGTCGTTGCCAAAGAGCGCCGCCACCCCGGTGCCCAGCGCCGCCGTGGCGGCCCCGGTGAGGGTGGCCACGTCCACCACGGCGTCCGGCGCCGGCTCGATCTCGGCGGCCAGCGAGAGCGCGTCGGCCAGCACCAGGCGGCCCTCGGCGTCCGTGTTCATCACCTCGATGGTCGAGCCGTTGCGCACGGTGAGGACGTCGCCGGGCTTGGTGGCGCGACCGCCCGGCATGTTCTCGGCGACGGGGGCGAGCGCCGTGACGCGGACGCGCACCCCGAGCGCCGCGCCGGCCGAGAGGGCGGCCATCACCACGGCGGCGCCGCTCATGTCCGTCTTCATGGTGGTCATCCCGTCGGCCGTCTTGAGCGAAAGCCCGCCGGAGTCGAAGGTGATGCCCTTCCCCACCAGCACCACGTGGGGCACGTGGTCGCCCTCCTCCACGGGGTCGGACGGCTCGTACGAGGCGCGCAGCAGCCGCGGGGGCTCCGCCGAGCCTCGGCTCACCCCCAGCAGGCCGCCCAGTCGCTCGGCGGCGATCCGCTCCTCGTCCCACACCTCCACCGTGGTCCCGGGGCTACCGGCCAGGCGCTCGACCACGCGCTCGGCCAGCAGCCGCGGCGGCAGGTGGCCGGCCGGGGTGTTGACCAGGTCGCGGGCGAAGACCACGGCAGCGGCGGCGGTGCCGCCCCGCCGGACCCCCTCGGCCAGCGCGCCGGCCGCCGCACCGTCCCCCGGCACCAGCACCACCTCGTCCACCGGGCCCGGCCCGGCGCCGGCGCGGAACGGCTCGAACCGGTAGGCGGCCAGCACGGCCCCCTCGGCCACCGCCGCGCCCAGCTTCCCCTCGTCGTCGCCACCGACGACCGGCGCCGGCACGGCGAGCAC
>JBOGGH010000455.1:0-2988 GCA_050743905.1 Acidimicrobiales bacterium | reverse complement strand
GCGCCGGCCACCGCGCCGGTGACGGCGGGCGTCCCCTGGGGCGGGGTGTCCTCGGGCCTGGCCGCGGCCGGCGCCGCGCCCTCACCGGCGCCGACGTTGACCCCGTCCACCAACCATTCCGGCTTGTCGCCCGTCCCCGACACCGTCCGATCCCCCGTCGTGTCGACCCAGGGGGGTGATTGTAGTGCAGGCTCGCTCAGGGTGAGGTGGCGTGCACCGTCCAGGCGCAGGGCGTCTCGGCGGAGAGGTAGTAGCTCCCGGCCTCGTAGACGTGGGTACCCCCGCCGCCCAGTCCCTCCTGTGCTGTCACCTTGAGGGCCGATCTCCCGGAGCGGTGGAGCTCGAGGTCGAACCGCCCCTTGTGGCCGAGGGTCGAGCAGTCGTAGTCGAAGGTCAGGCGCCAGCGGTCGGGCGCGGTGAACGACCTCGTCCGCTTGGCGCCGGTGAGCGACTCGGTGAAGTAGGAGGTCGGCGCGCTCGTGGGGGACTCTGTGGCACCCGGCGTGGTGCCCCCCGTCGCGGTGGTCGCGGTGGTCGACGTGCTGCCGGCCGCCGACGGCGAGCTGCCACACGACGCCAGGAGCACGGCCGCCGCCACCGGCACGAGGGCGGCCGTCGCTCCCCGCCGGATCCGCGCTCCCATGGCGCACGCAGGCTACCCGACCCCGCTCCGCCGCCGGGTCATCGTGGCGCCGCCTCAGGCGGAAGCACCCGTAGGCTCGGTGCGTGGGACGGCGGTGCACGTCTGACGCCGCGCTGCCGCGGCGTATTGTACGCGCCGTGCGCGCCGGGGCGGGCCCGGTGGTCGCGGCCGTCGCCGCCTGTGCCGCCGCCCTGGCACCGCCCGGCGCTGCCGGGTACGGCGCCGCGGGCGCCGCGTCCACGGCGGCACGTGGTGCGTGGACCGTCTACCACGGCGACCCCGAAGGCACCGGTGCCGTGGGCGGGCCTTCCTTCGCCGGCGCGACCGCGGCCTGGACCTCGCCCGTGCTCGACGGCCAGCTCTACGGCGAGCCGCTGGAGACGGGCGGGCGCGTGCTCGTGGCCACCGAGAACGACACCGTGTACGCGCTCGCGGCGGGCTCCGGACGGGTCCTGTGGCACCGCCACCTGGGCACGCCGGTGCCGGCGTCGTCCCTACCCTGCGGCGACATCAGCCCCACCGTGGGGATCACGTCCACGCCCGTCGTGGACCGGTCGCTGGACGAGATCTTCGTGGTCGCCGACGAGGAGATCTCGGGCGCGCCGGCGCACGTCCTGGTGGGGCTGGACGTGGCCACGGGGAGGCGGCTGCTCCGGCGGCCCGTGGACCCTCCCGGCGCCAGCACGGCGGCGCTGCTCCAGCGGGCGGGGCTGGCGCTCGACCGCGGGCGCGTGCTGGTCGGCTTCGGCGGGAACTTCGGCGACTGCTCCACGTACCACGGCTGGCTGGAGTCCGTGCCGGCGGCGGGGCGGGGCCCGGTGGCGCGCTTCGAGGTGGACGGCGGCCCGGGGCAGTCCCAGGGTGCGATCTGGATGGGGGGCGCGGCTCCGGAGGTCGACCCCTCGGGATCCATCTGGCTGGCGGCGGGCAACGGCTCCACCACCACGGGGGACGCCCCCTACGACAACAGCGACAGCGTCCTGGAGCTCTCGCCGTCGCTCGCGCCGGAGCAGGTCTTCGCGCCCGCCGACTGGTACGCCGACAACGCGTACGACAGGGACCTGGGCTCCTCGGCACCTGCCCTCGTGGGGAGCCACGTGGTCCAGGCCGGCAAGTCGCAGACCGCCTACCTGCTCGACCGATCGGCGCTCGGGGGGACCGGCGGCCAGCGGGCGAGCGTGCCGGTGTGCCCTGGAGGCGACGTCGACGGTGGTGACGCCGTGGACGCCGGTGTGGTGTACCTCCCCTGCCGCCGGGGGCTCGAGGCCTTGCGGGTGGGCGGCCCGTCGCCCGGCCTCACGGTGGCGTGGCAGGCCACGTCCGGTGCGGTCGGGCCGCCCATCGTGGCCGGTGGCCTGGTGTGGTCGATGGGCGGGGCCACGCTCTACGGGCTCGACCCGTCCACCGGTGCCCGGGTGGCCGCCCTCGACGTGGGCCTGCCGGCCAACCACTTCCCCACGCCGTCGGTCGGCGACGGGCTCCTCCTGGCTGATGCCGCCTCCCAGGTGCACGCCTTCGCCGGCGCGGACGGCGTGCCCGGGCCCGCCGTGCGCCGCTCCCCGTCAGAAGCTGGCCGGGAGGGCCAGGCTGAGGTGCTCGAAGCACATGAGCAGGCACCCGGCGGCCAGGGGCACGCCGAGCACCACCGCGACCCATCGTGACGCGCTGCCCGCTCGCCACCGCCAGACGGAGCGGAGCGCGATCGCCAGCACGAGGGTGGCCAGCCCCCACAGGAGGCCGGGCCAGTAGCTCTCCCCTGCGGTGGCCGGCGGCTGCGCCGAGCGTGCGGGCACCGCCCCGGCGGCGCGCCCGCCCGGCGACGGGACGCCGCGTGGGGAGCCCGCCGGGCGATGTCCGGGGGTGAAGTCGGCCAGGACCACGAGGCGCGTGGCCGCGCTGTAGCGCGGGTTGCAGGTGGTCAGCGTGAGCGTGGCGGCGTCGCCGTGCGGGGCCAGCACTCCGACGTCGCCGGGCGCCACCACCTGCGAGCCGACCACCGTGTAGCGGAACGATCCCTGCGGGGTGCGGACGTCGATCGCGTCGCCCCGGTGCAGCTCGTCGAGGTCGTAGAAGGGGCGGGCGTAGGTGGTCCGGTGGCCGGCGATGGCGACGTTGCCGGCCTCGCCGGGCAGCGGCGTGCCCGGGTAGTGCCCGGGGCCCTGCTCGAGCTGGGGCGCGCCCACACCCTCCACGATCACGTCGCTGAGGCCGATGGCCGGGATGGTGAGCAGGCCCACCGGCGACCCGACCGGGGGGTCGGGCTCGGACGGCGCCGGGGACGCGGCCAGCCGTGCCGGCCGGGACGCGCCGGCAGCCGGACGAGCTGTCGGGCGCGAGGCCGGACC
>JBOGGH010000454.1:0-2990 GCA_050743905.1 Acidimicrobiales bacterium | reverse complement strand
GGGCGGGCACGGCGGCCACCCACCGGCGGCCCGGGCCGAGCCCCGCCGACCCGGGATCCGTGCCCAGGGCCCGCTCGGCCCACAGGCCCAGCAGCACCGCCAGGCCCAGGTCGGTGATGCCCAGGTTGCGGCTCTGGAGGCGGGTCTTGCCCAGCAGCGGCACGTGCACCAGGACGTGGCCCAGCGGGGTGAACGACCCCCACGCCAGTACCAGCCCCAGCGCGGCGAGGAGCAGCCACGGCACCCACTCGCGGCCGCGCCGGGCCACCAGCAGCCCGGCCACCGCCACCAGGGGCACCAGGCCCACGTAGCCGGTGACCTCGGCCAGGTTGTACCGGAAGAAGTACGCCGGCTGGTGGAGGATCCCGTCCCCGCCGAAGAGGTCGGGCACGAGCAGCAGGGCCGTCCACGCCGGGCGCAGCGACCCGGACCCGAAGAACCGGTAGGGCTCGTCCGCCCGCTGGGAGGCGTTGATGAACCCCCACCCCACCACCACCTGCACGGCGGCGATGGCCGCCCCCCACGCCGCTCCCAGCACCGTGAGCCCCGCCAGCGCCAGCCGGCGGCGGGCGCCGTGCGGGCCACGGCGCGCCACCAGCCAGAGGGCGGCGACGGCGCCCACCACCTCCACCTCCACCATGACCCGCGGCTCGCCGGTCAGGACCACCAGGCCCACCGTGACGGCCAGCAGCGCCACCCACGGCCAGGGCGAGCCGCGGCGATCGAGCACGGCGGCCGCCAGGCGGATCTCGGCCAGCAGGAGCCACGGCACCCACGCCATGCCCTGCACCACGCCCAGGTGCACCATCTGCCCGGCCATGGCGCCGGCGTAGGCGTAGGTGAGGGCGGCCGGCAGCGCCGCCGCCGGGCGGGCCCCGAGCTGGCGGACGAGCACGTACATGCCGAGCCCGGCCGCCCAGTAGACCACCAGCAGCCCCGCCACCCAGGCCGCCACCGGGGGCAGGACGGCGAAGGCGAAGGTCAGCGGGTAGGCGGCGCCGGCGTTCAGCCCGCCGAGGAGCGGGGTGCCGGACCAGAGGTACGGATCCCACAGGGGGAGCTGCCCGTGGGCCACGTCTCGCCCCACCAGCGCCCGGAGGGGGAAGTTCTGGATGGCGTTGTCGCCGGCGACGGCCGGGTGGCCGAGCAGCGCCGGGACCACGAAGGCGGCCAGCGGTACCGCCACCAGCACGGCGACCGGCCAGCGGTCGCGTCCCACGGTGCGGTCAGGCGGCGCGACCGGCGAGGCCGAGGGCAGCCGAGTCGAAGGCGTCGGGGTCGAACGGCCCGACCGCCGCCAGGGTCCGGGGCGACGCCGCCAGGTGGTCGGCCGCCTCCCGTACGTCGTCCGGCCCGACCTCCTGGATGCGCGCCAGGAGCTCCTCCACGGTGCGCACCTCGCCGTGGAGGAGGAGCGAGGACCCGAGGCGGTTCATGCGCGCCCCGGAGTCCTCGCCGGCCAGCAGCATGTCGGCCCGGAGGTTGCCCTTGGCCACCGAGAGCTCGCGGTCCGTCACGCCCCGCTCGGCCAGCAGCTCCAGCTCGCCGGTGACGATGGCCAGCACCTCCGCCACGTGCCGGGGCGCCGTGCCGGCGGTGACGCACAGGAGGCCGGCGTCCTGGTAGGACACGCGCTCGGACCAGATCGAGTACGCCAGCCCCCGCTCCTCGCGGACCTTCTGGAAGAGCCGGCTGGACAGGCCGCCGCCCAGCACGTGGTTGAGCACGGCCAACGCCCACCGCTCCTCGCTGAAGCGGGACACCGAGCGGGCGCCGAGCACGAGATGGGCCTGCTCGGTGGGCCGGCGCAGTACCACCAGGGGCTCGGGGGGCGCCGCCGGCGCCCCCCGCTCCGGCGGGCCGCCCACCTCCTGCCCGGCGAACCGCCGCTCCACCGCCTCGGCCACCACCGCGTGGTCGCAGCGTCCCGCCGCGGACACCACGACGTTGGCCGGGCGGTAGTGCTCGGCGAAGAAGCGTCGGATGTCGGCGGCGGTCAGCGCGTCCACGCTCTCGGCGGTGCCGAGCGTGTCGCGCCCGAGCGGGTGGCCCGGGAAGAGCGCGCCGGACCACCGCTCGGCGGCCAGGTCGGCCGGCTCGTCCGCGTGCATGAGGATCTCGTCGAGGATCACCGTGCGCTCGGCGGCGACGTCGAGCTCGCGCAGCGCCGGCTCGCACATGATGTCGCCCAGGATGTCCAGCCCGAGCGGCAGGTCCTCGGCGAGCAGCCGGATGTAGAAGGTCGTGTACTCCTTGGTGGTGAAGGCGTTGCAGTCGCCGCCCACCTCGTCCAGCGCCTCGGCGATCGCCGCCGCCGAGCGGCCCGCCGTGCCCTTGAACAGCAGGTGCTCGAGGAAGTGCGACGCCCCGGCGTGGTGCTCGGCCTCGTCACGCGAGCCGGTGCCCACCCAGAAGCCCACGGCCACCGAGTGCACGTCCGGCATGGCCTCGGTGGCCAGCCTGATGCCACAGGGGAGCGTCTCGGTGGTGGAGGTCAACGCCGCCTGGAGCGGCTCCGCGGGCGCCGGCGATCGCCGCCGCCGTTGCCGGCGCCACCTCGCAGGACCTGAAGACCGGCTTTCTGGTGGGTGCCACGCCCTGGAAGCAGCAAGTCACGCTAATGATTGGCGTGGTGGCATCGGTGATCGTGGTGGGCTACACGGTGCCATTCTTGAACGCGGCTTATGCCACATATCAGCCCCAGACCATCGCGATGCCCACACTGGCGGGCCAGCTCCACACCGGCATGACCAGCCTGCCGGGCGTGAGCGTCGAGAACATGCACTTTCGCCTGCCAGCCGGCGTGCTGCAACGCACCGCCCGGCGCGAGTATTGGGAGCTGAACGTGATCGGGTCGCACACCATCCCCGACGGCAAGTATCTGTACAACCCCACCAGTGGCAAGGTCGAGATCCAATGGGTGCAGGGTATTGGCAGCGAACAGGTGGCGGCGCCGCAGGCCCGGCTCATGGCCACGGTCATTAATGGCC
>JBOGGH010000453.1:0-2995 GCA_050743905.1 Acidimicrobiales bacterium | reverse complement strand
GGTCCGGGCTGCGCGGCCGGGGCGGCGCCGGGTTCCCCACCGGGCAGAAGGTGGCCACCTTCACCCAGCTCGCCGGCGGCCGCGCCGCCTTCCGCCGGCCCGTGGTGGTGGCCAACCTCATGGAGAGCGAGCCGGCCAGCGGTAAGGACCGCGCGCTCGCCGTCGGGGCGCCCCACCTGGTGCTGGACGGTGCCGTACTCCTCGCCCGCGCCGTCCGGGCCACCGCCGTCGAGGTGTGCGTGAGCGCCGCCCACCACGAGGCGGCCCGCTCGGTGGAGGAGGCCGTGGGCGAGCGGGCGGCCCGGGGGCTGGACCCGGTGCCGGTGCGGGTGGCCAGGCCGCCGGAGCGGTACGTCACCGGCGAGGAGTCGGCCCTCACGAGCTGGCTCTCCACCGGGGACGCGCGCCCCACCTACCGCCCCACGCGGCCGGCGGTGGTCCGAGTGGACGGCCACCCCGCCCTCGTGGACAACGCCGAGACGCTCGCCCACGTGGCCCTGATCGCCCGGTTCGGCCCGGACTGGTTCCGCGCCCTGGGCACGCCGGACGCCCCGGGGACGGCGCTGGTCACCGTCTCGGGCGCGGTGGGCCGCCCCGCCGTCTACGAGGTCGCCCTGGGCAGTCCCCTGCGGTCGGTCCTGGCCGAGGCGGGGGCCCACGCCGACCTCGGCGGCCTGCTGCTGGGCGGCTACGGCGGCTCCTGGCTGCCGCCCCACCAGGCGGGCGTGGGACTGGCGCCGGGGCCGCTGGGCGAGGTGGGCTGCTCGCTGGGCGCCGGCGTGGTGGTGGCGCTCCCGGCCGGCTCGTGCGGGCTCGCCGAGACGGCGCGCATCGTGCGCTGGATGGCGGGGCAGGGCGCCGGCCAGTGCGGGCCGTGCGCCTTCGGCCTGCCGGCCCTGGCCAACGACCTGGCGGCGCTGTCCGGCCTGTCCGCCGACGCGCCGGACCGGGGGCTCATGGACCGCCTGCGCCTCCGCCTGGGCGAGGTCGAGGGGAGGGGCGCCTGCCGCCACCCCGACGGCGTGGTGCGCCTCGTGCGCAGCGCCCTGGCCTGCTTCGCCGCCGACGTGGACCGGCACCTGCGCCACCGCCCGTGCCCCGGCGCGTCGGCACCCTCGGTGATGGCGCTCCCGCACCGCGCCGCCGGGGGCTGACCGTGCCCTGGCACCTCCGCGTCGACCCCGTGGCCTGCGACCGGTTCGGCCACTGCGCCGAGCTCCTGCCCGAGCTCGTGTGGCTGGACGAGTGGGGGTTCCCCGTGGTGGACGCCCCCGTGCCGCCGGGCCTGCTGGACCTGGCGGAGGAGGCGGTCCGGGTGTGCCCGCGCAAGGCGCTCCACCTGGTACAGGAGAAGGCCCGCCGCTGACCGGCGGCAGGCCCGTTCAGCCGGCGTCGATCAGCTCGATGCGGTTGCCGAAGGGGTCGTCCACGTAGCACCTCCGCACGCCCGGCAGGTCGTGGTCCGGCCGCACCATCGCACCGGCCGCGGCGAGGTGGTCGACCAGCGCGTCGAGGTCCTCCACCACCAGCGCGGGGTGCGCCTTGCGAGCGGGCCGGAAGTCGGCGTCCACCCCGAGGTGGAGCACCACCGGGCCGGCGGCGAACCAACAGCCGCCCCGCGACGCCAGGGGCTCGGGCTTGGGCTGGCGCACCAGGCCGAGCAGCCCGGAGTAGAAGGCCTCGGCCCGGTCCTCCCCGCCGGCGGGCATGGCGAGCTGGACGTGATCGAGCGCCACCAGCCGGTGCACCATGGTGGCGAGGCTACCTGGCGGTCCCGCCGCCGGGCCGCTAGCCTGCCGCAGGTCATGGGCTCGCTCATCAAGAAGCGCCGCAAGCGGATGCGGAAGAAGAAGCACAAGAAGATGCTGAAGGCGACCCGCTGGCAGCGCCGCGCCGGCAAGTAACTCCACCCGCGACGCACCCTGGAACCTCGGCGGCTCGCCGGCCGCCCCTACCGGCCCAGCCGGTCGCGCACGCGGCCGGCCAGCACCCGCATCGGCCCGGTCACCCGCCACGACCGGCTGGCGCGGAGGTCGCGGATCTGGCGGTCGAGGTCGTCGGCGCGGCGGGCCAGCTCGTCGGCGCGGGCGCCGTCCCGGGCGGCCGCCTCGGCCTCGATGCGTGACCGTGCCTCCACCTCCCCCCGCAGGAGGTCCCGCTCCCTCGTGACCTGCTCGAGGTGACTCGCCGCGTCGAGCTCGCGCCGCCGCTGCTCGGCGGCGAGGACCACCGGCGGGACGGCGAGCGTGCCCGGCGCACGGAGGCCACGCGTGCGGCTCCGGCCCGGCGTGTGCGGCCAGACGGCCCAGTCCGCCTCCCGCAGGTCCACGTCCATGCGACGCACCGGGAGCCCGGTCCGGCGCAGGACGTGGTTCAGCGAGAGCTGGTCGCGGCGCGAGTACCGCAGCACGTGGTCCATCCACAGGCGCATGGCGGCGTCCAGCTCGGGGCACCGGCGGCGCACGAGGACGGTGGAGGCGTAGGGCGCCTCCTCGAGCAGGTCCGGCTCGTCCAGGGTGTAGGCGTTCAACTGCTCGTTGACCCGGCCCGGGTCGTCGTAGCCGAGGCGGAGCACCGCCTCGAACTCCTCCAGCACGCTCCGGTGCTCCCAGTGCCCCGGCAGCGCGAGGGGGGCGTGGTCGACCAGCCCGAGCAGGAAGGCCGGGTCACGGCGGAGGACCACCGAGTTGTCCGTCCACACCGTCCGCTCGTAGTGGTCGAGCTCGGGGTGCCCCAGGATCTTGAGCGCCCGCGCCGACCGCACGGCGTCCGTCGGCCAGGCGGCCGTGACGTGGACCACCCGCCACGTCTCGCTGGTGAGGGTCTCCTGGTCCGTGAGGCACACGAAGTCCAGGGAGGACGAGCGGGCCGCCGGCTGCTCGTTCAGGCGCTCGTACCCGCCCACGAGCGCCGTGTAGACGCAGGCGGCGCCGTGCCCGGCGGCGTCGTCGCTCACAGCGGGCCCCGCAGCACGCCCCGGGCCAGCACCGCGTCC
>JBOGGH010000452.1:0-3000 GCA_050743905.1 Acidimicrobiales bacterium | reverse complement strand
GCCGTGCACGGCGCGCGGGAGGTGGCCGGCCCACTGCGGTGCGGACGGGCTCCGTGGGCGGCGCCGGACGCGGCAGGACCCGGCAGGGGTCAGCGCGTGGACGGCGGCACGGACGGAGGCTGCGGTGGGCCGCCCGGTCTACTGGGGGGTTCGCCCCTGCACATCGGCCTCACCTCCTCGCATCCCGGCCCGTGGTGGGCAGTCCGTCACATGCCGGGCGCCATTGTACCTGGTGGACCGGGTTCGTCCACCGCCGGGACCGTTGGCCCGGGCTGCCGCCGCGTCCCGGGCGGCCGGTAGTCTCCGGTGCGTATGGACCTCACCTACCCGGCCGAGGCCGAGGCCTTCCGGGCCGAGATACGGCGGTGGCTGGAGGACAACCTCCCCGAGGGGTGGGGCACACCCGACAAGCCCGTGACCAAGGCCGAGCGCCGCGGGTTCGCCAACGCCTGGGCGGCCAAGCTCCGCGAGGGCGGCTGGATCTGCGCGAGCTGGCCCGTCGAGTACGGGGGCAAGGGGCTCTCGCTGCTGGAGCAGGTGGTGCTCAACGAGGAGTTCGCCCGGGCCGAGGCGCCGCTGCGGGCCGACTTCTTCGGCGACACCCTCGTGGGGCCCACCATCCTCCAGTGGGGCACCGAGGAGCAGAAGCGGGAGCTCATCCCCCGCATCCTCCAGGGCACGATCACGTGGTGCCAGGGGTTCTCGGAGCCCGACGCCGGGAGCGACCTCGCCTCCCTCACCACCCGGGCCGAGCTCGACGGGGACGAGTGGGTGATCAACGGGCAGAAGGTCTGGACCACCCAGGCCCAGTACGCGGACTACGTCTTCCTCCTGGCCCGCACCAACCCGGACGCGCCCAGGCACGCCGGCATCTCCTACCTCCTGGTGCCCATGCGACAGCCCGGGGTGGAGGTGCGGCCGATCGAGCAGGTGGACGGGACGGCCGAGTTCAACGAGGTCTTCTTCACCAACGCCCGCTGCCCGAGGGAGAACGTGGTGGGCGGGGTGGACAACGGCTGGAAGGTGGCCATGACCACGCTCGGCTTCGAGCGCGGGTCGTCGGCCACCACCGGGCACCGGCGGTTCGCCCGCGAGCTGGACGCGATCGTGAGGGAGGCCCGCGCCCGTGGCCGGGACAAGGACCCGCTCGTCCGCCAGCGGCTGGCGCGGGCATGGTCCAACGTCAAGATCATGGAGATCAACGGCTACCGCGCCCTGACCGACGCGCTCGCCGGCACCCACCAGGCGGCGGCGCTGGGCGCCTGCAACAAGATGTTCTGGTCCGAGACCCACCAGCAGACCATGGAGCTGGCCCTGGACGTCCTGGGCATGGACGGCCAGGTGCTGACGGGCGGGCCCGAGGGCGGCGAGATGCTGCCCGGCGTGCGGCGCGGCCGGGCCAGCTACCCCGTGAGCGACCTCCAGGCCTCGTTCTTCTTCTCGCGCTCGGAGACGATCTGGGGCGGCACCGCCCAGATCCAGCGCAACATCGTGGGCGAGCGCGTGCTGGGCCTGCCCAAGGAGCCCAAGCCGGCGTAGCCGCGCCGCCGGTTCAGCCGGTTCAGCCGGTGGCAGCCACCGCCCGCAGCTCCGCCATGGCCTCGCGCAGCACCACGGCGAGGTCGCGGCGGTCCGCCCCGCTGGCCCACCGCTCCACGCCCACCCGGAGTACGGTCATGCCGGCCTCGGCGGCCAGGCTCGCCCGCGGCTCGGCCACGCCGCGCCCCCGGAGGGCGCCGGCCACCGCGTCGGCGTAGTCGGCCAGCTTGGCCAGCTCCCGCTCGCGCAGCCCGGGCGTGGCCACGATCACGGCGTGGCGCTGGCGGGAGAGATCACGCCGGAATTCGCCGAGCAGGGCGGCGGCGGCATCCAGGCCGCGGGCCACGGCGTTCAGCGGGTCATCTCCCGCCGGTGCCCCCGCCACCCCCTCCACGATCCGCTCCCGGAGGAGGGCCGAGCCACCGAAGAGGACCTCGCGCTTGTCGGCGAAGTGCCGGAAAAAGGTCCGCTCGGTGACGCCCGCCCTGGCGGCGATCTCGGCCGCCGTGGTCTCGTCGAACCCGCGCTCGGCGAAGAGGGCGAGCGCCGCCTCCTGCAGCCGCCCGCGGCTGTCGGGCTGCCACCTTCCCATCCGGCAATGGTAGCCCACGGGGTTGACAGTTACTGACATCACCCGTAGAGTGACGTCAGCAACTGACATCAACCCCCGGAGGTGGTCACATGAGGATCTTCGTCACCGGCGCATCGGGCTGGATCGGCTCCGCCGTCGTGCCCGAGCTGCTCGCCGCAGGCCACGAGGTGGTGGGCCTGGCCCGGTCGGAGGCGTCGGCGGCCCGCCTGGAGGCCGCGGGCGCCACCGTCCACCGTGGCGACCTGGACCGTCCCGAGGGTCTCGCCGGCGCGGCGGCGGCCTCCGACGGCGTGGTCCATCTCGCCTTCCAGCACGAGGTGGCGTTCGAACGCGGCGACTTCGCGGCCGCCGCGGCAGCCGACCGGCGGGCGGTGGAGGCCATGGGGAGCGCCCTGGCCGGCTCGGGCCGGCCGCTGGTGCTCGCCTCCGGCATGCTCGGGCTGGCGCCCCCCGGGCGGGTGGCCACCGAGGACGACGGCCTCGTGCCGGGCGCCGAGGCCCGGGCGAACCCCGCCGGCCGGCGGCTGGCCACCGCCCTGCTCACCCTGTCCCTGGCCGGCGTCGACGTCCGCTCGTCGGTGCTGCGCCTGCCCCCGACGGTCCACGGGGACGGCGACCACGGGTTCGTGGCCACCTTCGTGGCCGTCGCCCGGGAGCGGGGGGTGGCCGGCTACGTGGGCGACGGCGCCAACCGGTGGCCCGCCGTCCACCGGTCCGACGCCGCCCGGCTGGCCCGGCTGGCCGTGGAGGCCGCGCCGGCCGGGAGGGCAACGCTCTGCGCGGCGTGCCAGACCCACTTGACCTCACTGACAACCAGCGCACTCGGTTGGCCGCTGCCGTTCAGATAACTGCCGACCGCTGTGCAGTTA
>JBOGGH010000451.1:0-3005 GCA_050743905.1 Acidimicrobiales bacterium | reverse complement strand
GACCTGACGTCGACCTATTGGGAAACCGATACCGCCGCCACCGACCGCTTCCCCTCCCGACGCTTCGGCTACAGCCGTGACAAGCGAGGCGATCGTCCCCAAGTGGTGATCGGGCTCTTGGTCACCGGCGACGGCATCCCCATCGCGCACCACGTCTTCTCCGGCAACACCGCCGATGTCAGCACCTTGCCGACGGTCATGGCCGATTACCAAGCGCGCTTCGGCGTCGGGCGCATCGCCTTGGTGGCCGATCGCGGCCTGATCAGCGAGAACAACGTGGCTCAAGTGGAAGCGGCCGGCTTCGACCACGTGCTCGCCACCCGTCTGCACGACTCGGCGGACGTGCAGGCGGCTCTGCAAGCGGCGCGCTCGCCCGACGCACACTGGGTCCCGGTGAAAGACGCCAACTCGGCCGCTTGTGATGTGCGCGTCGATGGGGAGCGCTTTGTGGTGGTGGCGTCGCTGCCACGCTGGGTGCGCGACAACGTTCGGCGAGAGCAGCTCCTCAGCCGCGCCGAGGACAAGCTGATCGCGCTCGAAGCGCGAGTACGCGCCGGGCGGCTCGCCGACCCGGCCAAGATCGGGGCGGCGGCCGATCGCATCCTTCGCGACTCGGGCGTGGCGCGCTGCTTTGTCACCACCGTGCGCGAGGGATCGTTCTCCTGGGACTACGACCAAGAGGCGCTGCACTACGAAGAGGACCTCTTGGCCGGGCGCTATGTGGTCACCACGTCGCTCAGCACCGAGCAGGCGTCGACGGAGAACGTGGTGCGCTCCTACCGCGCGCTGCAGCGCGTCGAGCGACGCTTCCGCGTATTGAAGGACTTCATTGGCCTGCGACCCGTGTACCACTTCACCGAGCGCCGAGTGCGTGGCCACATCGCTCTGTGCGTGCAGGCCGCCACCATCGAGGCGGTGATGGGAAAGGACCTCGCCTCCGCCCGTGTCATGGACCCGGACCTCGACGGCCAGGTCCTCTCGGCGCGCCGTGCCCTCGCCGAGCTGAACCGCATCCGGCGGGTCGAACTCGACGTCGGCGACCACCGGGTCACCGTCGTCACCAGGAGGAACGGCCTCCAGTCCCAGATCCTGGCCGCCTTCGGGGTGGACATCGGCACCTGGGACCGGGCTGCAATCGCCTGACCAGGGAATATCGCGTCTTTGTAGGGGAAACACCCTCGTTCGCGCCCCCAACTACCTGGGCTTACGCGAAGGGGCCGACAAAGTCCGGTCAAACGGCAGTAGAGGAGCTGCAAGCAGAATTGAGTTCAGCAGAAATGGTTGATCTCATAAGTGGCTCTTCCGGAATGAGTGGGGAGTGAGCTTCCCGAGATGGCCTGATCATCCACCATCGCGGTCAGGGACCTCGACATCGTTGCGGTGTTCCACCACCCAACGAAGGAGGTCCCTGACGATGAGCGACGGTATCGGGCTGGCAGACAAGATGCTGGGACTGTCGGGTCTCGTGGTGCTCGACGTGGAGGAAGGCATCGGCGAGCTCATCGTTCGCGTCGAGTCAACGAAGAGCAAGGCCGCCTGTCCGTCGTGCCGCCGGCAGGCGCAGGCCCAGGACCGGGTCGAGGTGCATCTGCGGGACCTCCACTGCTTCGGACGCCCCTGCCGCCTGGTGATCCGCAAGCGCCGCTGGCGGTGCCGGACCAGCCGCTGCATCAAGAAGACATGGACCGAGACGCTGACCGGCATCGCCCCTCGCCATGTCCTCACGCGGCGGGCCGGGGCCGAGGTCACCCGCCAGGTCGGCCAGCTGTGCCGCTCGGTGGCGTCGGTGGCCCTCGAGTACGGAGTGGGTTGGGACACCGCCTGGGCGGCCGTCACCTGGCATGGGACCCCGCTCGTGGAGGACCGATTCCGTGTCGGGATCGTCCGGGCGCTCGGGGTCGACGAGCACAGCTATCTGTCGGCGACCCCCTCCCACGCCACCATCTACGCCACCAGCCTGGTCGACCTCGACCGCCGTCGGATCATCGATCTGTTCGAGGGAAAAAGCGCCGCCAAGCTGCGGCGATGGAGCGGGCAGCGTTCCAAGGCCTGGTTGGGTTCGGTGAAGGTCGTCGCCTTGGACCTGACCGACACCTACCGCAGCGGGCTCTCCCCGCACCTCACCCACGCCAAAAAGGTGGCCGACCCGTTTCATGTGATCCGGGTCGCCAACCGGATGGTCGACCAGGTGCGCCGCCGCGTCCAGCAAGAGGCGCTCGGGCACCGGGGCAGGAAGGCCGATCCGCTCTTTCGCATCCGCAAGCTCTTGGTCAAGGGCGAGGAGCGTCTCGACGAGCGCGGCCGGGAGAAGCTGCTCGCCGGTCTGCGCGTGGGCGACCCCCACGACGAGCTGCTCGGTGCGTGGTTGGCGAAGGAATCGGTGAGGGCTGTCTATCTGGTCGACGACGTGGCCGAAGCCACCGAGCGGCTCGACAACGTCATCGTCGCCTGCCGAGAAGATCTCGTTCCTGAGATCCGCACGATGGGTCACACCCTGTCTCGCTGGCGCGAGGAGATCTTGAACCACCACCGGACCGGCGCCTCGAATGGACCAACCGAGGGGACCAACTTCTGCGCCAAACAGGTCAAGCGCGCCGGTCGAGGCCTCACCAACTTCGGTCATTACAGACTCCGGGTGCTTCTCTACGCCGGTGGCGTCAGCTGGCCGACACAGATCCGGCCGCCCCGGATCACCTCAACCCGTCCCCACTGAAACCGGGAGAGCCCGAAAACGGGCGATTTCGGCGGGTGTGGCGGCCGGATGCCTGGAGGAACGCGCCCCGGGAATAGCGAGCTACGCGGCGGGACTCGCTGGCCGGTGGCCGCCCTGGCGCCGAACGGCGGGCGGCGGGCGGCGGCGTGTGGGGTCCGGGGTCTGGGGCGGCGGGCCGGAGCGCCGGTGGCGGTGCGGGGCTTGACGAATCATATGAACGTTCTTTTAATTCTTTCATGGGGCGCATCGCGGGCGTCAGCGCAGCCGAGACGCGGGAGCGGCTGCTGCGCGC
>JBOGGH010000450.1:0-3009 GCA_050743905.1 Acidimicrobiales bacterium | reverse complement strand
GCACGACGAGGACGTGCGCCGCCGGCTCGCCGGCCGGCGCGGCACTGGCAGACATCGCACTGGCCGTGACGTTTCGGTCGGCAGGTCGGATGGCAGACCGGCCGGCACATCGGGCGGCACATCGGGCGGCAGGCCAGAGTTGCCGGGCTCGCCGTGGGCGAAGCGGCAGCACGTCGGCCACCCCACCCCGGCAGGCGGTGACCCCGACTCCTGGAGTGATCTGTGAGTTCCGCTACCGCTCCTGTCCGGCCCGCCGGCCGCCAGCCAGTGGCCGTGCGGCCCCGGGCCGACCACGATCACCTCGCTACGGTGGCCCGCCGATTGACCCCTCGAGACCGTCTGGTGTGTCGGACCCTGTTCGACCACAAGGTCTTGACCACCGAGCAGGTGACCGACCTGTGCTTCGACAACCTGACCACCGCACGCCATCGCCTCACCGCGCTTTACGAGCTTCGGGTGCTGGATCGGTTCCGGCCGTTCCGTCCGGTCGGCTCCGACCCCTACCACTACCTGCTCGACAGCTTGGGCGTCGAAGTGGTCGCCGCCGAGCGGGGTGTGGAGGTCCCGCGACCGGGACTGCACCACAGCCGCGCCCTGGCCCTGGCCGACAGTCAACGTCTTGCCCACCTCCTCGGGATCAACGGGCTGTTCTGCTCGCTCGCCCGTTGGGCTAGAGGCGTCGAGGACGCCGAGCTGGCCGAGTGGTGGTCCGAGCGGCGCTGCAAGAGCGAGTGGGGCGAAGTTGTCCGCCCCGACGGGTTCGGCACCCTCAGACAGCGGACCCGGGTGGTCGAGTTCTTCGTGGAGGTCGACCGGGGTACCGAGACCCTGGCCCGGCTGGCCGACAAGCTCGGTGGCTACGCCGAGCTGACCCGGGCCACCGGCTGGGCGCCGCTGGTGTGCTTCTGGTTCCCCGGACCCGGCCGAGAGGCCGAAGCCCGCCGGGTCCTCGCCCACCCCGACGTCCCCGTCGCCACCGGCACCGCCGGGTTCGGCGACGGACCAGGCGGCGCGGTGTGGCTGCCGGTCGGTCAGACCGGACCCCGCCGGCATCTCATCGACCTCGCCCCGGCTAGGAGGCGGTTCTGAGCACGGCCGGCCAACACCCCGCGGGTGGTCGCCAGCGGCGCCCACGTGGCGCCCAGGGCCACCCGGCCACCCCAGCCGGCACAGACAGCGGCACGCCGGCCCGTCGGCGGCCACGGCCGCCCCAGGCGCCTGACCGCGGCCAGCTTGCCGGGCTGGCAAGAGCCCTGGTGGCCCTGGCCGAGGAGACCCGTGGCGACCGGCTTGCAGTCCTGGCACTGTCGAGGTCTGATCGACCCACGCCCGGCCACCCGGCGGCGGGCAGCAAGAGGAAAGGAGGGCGATCGTGCGCTGCGTGATCTACCTGAGGGTCTCCACCCGCGAGCAAGCCGAGCACGGCGAAGGCGAGGAAGGCTTCTCTATCCCCGCCCAGCGCGAAGCCTCCGTCCGCCACATCCGCGACAAGGGCTGGGACCTGATCGACGAGTACGCCGACCGCGGCGAATCGGCCCGGTCCGCGGACCGGCCACAGCTCCAAGAGATGCTGACCCGCATCGCCGAGGACGGCGACGTCGACGCCGTGGTGGTCCACAAGATCGACCGCCTCGCCCGCAACATGGAAGACCACGTCGCCATCCGCGCCCTGCTCCGCCGCCGGAGCGTGACGCTCGTATCGGTGACCGAGAACCTGGAAGAGACCGCCTCGGGCCGGCTGGTCGAAGGCATCCACGCCCTCATGGCCGAGTTCTACTCCGCCAACCTCGCCAGCGAGATCAAGAAGGGCATGGCCCAGAAGGCCAAGATGGGCGGGTGGCCCCACTCCGCCCCCCTCGGCTACATCAACGTCCGCGAGACCATCAGCGGCCGCCAGGTCGCCCACATCGTGGTTGACCCCGAACGCGCCCCGCACATCACCGCCGCCTTCCAGCTGTACGCCACTGGGGAATGGACCCTCGAACGCCTCGTCGCCGAGCTCGACCACCGGGGACTCCGCAACCGGGGCCGACGGGACCGGCCCGTGCAGCCCATCGGCGTGTCCGCGCTCGCCAACATCCTCGCCAACAAGGCGTACGCCGGGATCGTGTCGTGGGAGGGCATCGACTACCCCGGCCTCCACCAACCCCTCGCTGACACGGCCACCTTCAACAAGGTCCAGGACCTCCTCGCCGCGCGCGCCGCCAGGGGCACCCGGGAGCGCCGGCACAACCACTACCTGAAGGGCACCCTGTTCTGCGGGGTGTGCGGCCGGGGCCTGTCGTTCCAGCTCGCCAAGGGCCGCTACGAGTACCTGTACTGCCTGGGACAGAAGAACCGCAACCCCACCGGCTGCCAGGAGCCCTACATGGCCGCAGGCGACCTCGAAGCCCAAGTCGAGCAGCTCTACGAGCGCATCCAACTCCCGAAATCGTGGCTGAAGCGCCTACGCGAGGAACTCGAAGCCGAGATCACCGCCCGTCAACACCGCAACGCCGCCGAGCGCGAGTTCCTCACCCGCAAGCTCGCCAAGGCCGACACCGAACGGCGCAAGCTGCTCGACGCCTACTACGCGGGCGCCATCGACGTCACCACGTTGAAGACCGAGCAGACCCGCATCGCCTCCGACGTCCGCTCAGCCGAAGAACGCCTCGCCGCCGTCGACGCCCACTTGGCCGAGTGGCAGGAGATCCTCGAGACCGCCATGCGCTTCGCCACCAACTGCGCCACGGCCTACGCTCGGGCCTCGGCGCCGACCCGGCGGCGGTTCAACCAGGCCGTATTCACGCGCATCGAGGTGCGCGACGGCAAGATCGCCGCCGTGGGGTACCACCCGCCGTTCGACCTGCTCTTTTCTTCGAGCGAGTTCGAATACGGCGATTTGGTGAGGTCTTCACGTTTGGACCCGACCTGGCCGAACAGGGCCTGATCGGCGGGTCACCCACGGGATAAGCCACCGCTACCCACACCGCTCGGACACCGGTGGTGGTGGTCAGTGCCGCCGGGGAG
>JBOGGH010000449.1:0-3016 GCA_050743905.1 Acidimicrobiales bacterium | reverse complement strand
CTATTGCGGCGGCTTCGTCGGTTTCGACGATCCACTGCCCGGCGAGGTGATCCCGTCCGTCCAGGGCGGGCTCTATTGCGGCGGTGTGAGGCCCACCATCGCGCTGTCGATGGCCGCGGTGATCCCGTCCGTCCAGGGCGGGCTCTATTGCGGCCGGACAGCCAGCAGAGCAGACGGGAGTCGAACCCGCGTGATCCCGTCCGTCCAGGGCGGGCTCTATTGCGGCAGTAGCAAACCGGTCATAACGGCTATCAGCGAAACGGTGATCCCGTCCGTCCAGGGCGGGCTCTATTGCGGCCTAGTAGGCGATATCTTTACGTTGGTTATGGTTCTCGTGATCCCGTCCGTCCAGGGCGGGCTCCATTGCGGCGCGCTGGCGACGACCGACGAGCAGGACGCCCTGCATGATCTCGGCTCTCGTCGCCGGGCTCCATTGCAGTAGGGCTCGGCTGAGCATCATGTCGACCGTACCGACGAGTCCTCCCGGCGTCCATCGCCGCTCCATTGCGGCGTTGTCGTTGACGAGCCGGTCGGACCTTCCCCACTAGTGTGATCCCGGCGTCCGACGTCGGGCTCCATTGCGGCTAGAGGTCGGGCAGGTCCCGCCACCGGCAGACGTTGTGATCCCGGCGTCCGACGTCGGGCTCCATTGCGGCCGGACGTCCCAGATCTGATCGGTCAACGGTGCGAGCGTGATCCCGGCGCCCATCGTCGGGCTCCATTGCAGCGTGCCGGACGGCGCCGCGCCGCCCGGCGATGCGGCGTCCCCGGCGGACCGCGCCGCGCTACAGCGCCCGCCGGAGGATCCAGCGCTTGACCCTGGTGTACGGCGGGTAGGCGATCGGCGGGTCCAGCCAGGTGGGCTTCTCCAGGACCGCCTTGCGGTGGCTGAACGCGTCGAAGCCGAACTGCCCGTGGTAGGCGCCCATGCCGCTCTCGCCCACGCCGCCGAAGGGCAGGCCCGGGACGGCCAGGTGCTGGACCGTGCAGTTGACCCCCACGCCGCCGGAGCTGGTCCCGCCCACCACCCGGTCGACGGCCTCCCGGGCCCGGGCGAACACGTAGAGGGCGAGCGGCTTGGGCCGGGCGTCCACGAACGCCACCGCCTCGTCCACGTCGTCCACCGGCAGCACCGGCAGGAGCGGCCCGAAGATCTCCTCCTCCATGACCGGCGCGTCCGGCCCCACGTCGCGCAGCACGGTGGGACCGATGTACCGCGTCGGCCGGTCCGCGTCCCCGCCCACCGCCACGCGGTCCGCCGAGGCAGCGAGCAGGTGGGCCAGCCGGTCGAAGTGGCGCTCGTTCACGATGCGCGCGTAGTCGCCGCTGGCGCGGGGGTCCGAGCCGTAGAAGGCCCGAACCGACTCGCCCAGCCGGTCCACCAGCTCATCCTCCACCCGGCGGTCCACCAGCACGTAGTCGGGGGCCACGCAGGTCTGGCCGGCGTTCATGAACTTGCCCCAGGCGATCCGGCGGGCGGCCACGTCCAGGTCGGCGTCGGCGGCCACCACCACCGGGCTCTTGCCGCCGAGCTCCAGGGTGACCGGGGTCAGGTGCTTGGCCGCCGCCTCCATGACCAGGCGGCCCACCCGCGCGTTGCCGGTGTAGAAGATCGTGTCGAACCGCTGGGCCAGGAGCTGCCGGGTCTCCTCCGCCCCGCCCTCCACCAGGGTGACGGCCTCGGGGTCGAGGTGGCGCGCCGCCAGGCGGGCGAGGGCGGCCGAGGTGGCCGGGACCAGCTCGGACGGCTTGGCGACCACGCAGTTGCCGGCGGCCAGCGCCGCCGCCATCGGCAGCAGCAGCAGGTGCACCGGGTAGTTCCACGGGGCGATCACCAGCGCCACCCCGTACGGCTCGCGCACCACGGTCGCCCGGCCCGGGCGCTGGATCAGGGGGACCCGGACCCGCTCCGGCCGGGCCCAGGCCGCCAGGTGCCGCAGGGAGGCCTTGACCTCCGCCCCCACCGGTGCCAGGTCGGTCAGCCGACCCTCCACCGCCGGCTTGCCCATGTCGGCGTGGAGCGCCGCCACCAGCTCGTCTTCGCCCTCGGCCAGCAGCCGCAGCAGCCGCCGAAGCTGGTCCTGCCGCCAGGGCAGCGGCCGGGTGGCACCGCTGTCGAAGGTGCGGCGCAGGCGGGCCACGACGGCGGCCGCGTCGGGCGCCGGCTGCCCACCCGCAGCGTCCCGGTCCCCCCTGCTCACCGTGGTGCCCACGTCCTCACCCTACGGGCTCGACCGTCCCGGGGGCACCGCCGGTGCCCGGTCAGGACCCGCGCACCACCCGCCCGCGGTCCATCACCACCACCCGGTCGAAGCCGGCCAGGTCCTCCTCCCGATGGGTGATCATGAGGACCGTCCGGTGGTCGCCGGCGGCGAGGACGTCGGCCAGGAGCCGGCCGGCGGTCTCCTGGTCCAGGCCGGCCGTGGGCTCGTCCAGGACGAGGACCGGCGCGCCGGTCAGGAGCGCCCGCGCCAGGGCGATCCGCCGGCGCTGCCCGCCGGACACCCGGGCCCCCTGCTCGCCCACCGGGGTGGCCAGCCCCTCGGGCAGCGTGGCCACCCACGCCTCGAGCTGGGCCAGCCGCAGCGCCCGCGCCACCTCCTCGTCCTGGGCGTCCGGCCGCCCGAGCACCACGTTGTCCCGCAGGCTGCCGGCGAAGAGCCGGGCGTCCTGGTCCACCAGGGCCACCGCCCGCCGCACGTCGGCCTGGGCGAGGCGGTCCACCGGCGTGCCGCCGAGGCTGGCGCTGCCGGACGACAGCGGCCAGAACCGGAGGAGCGCGTGCACCACGCTGCTCTTGCCGGCCCCGCTCGCCCCCACGACGGCCGTGCGGGTGCCGGACGGGGCCTCGAAGGTGACGTCGTGGAGCGCCCAGGGCAGGTCGGGCCCGTAGCGGAGGCGGGCCCGGTGGAGGGCCAACCCCGGGGTGCCCGCTGGGACCGGCTCCGGGGTGGCTGGGTCGGTGACGGGGACCGGGACCCCGGCCAGCTCCAGCAGCCGGCGGCCGGCGGCCACC
>JBOGGH010000448.1:0-3016 GCA_050743905.1 Acidimicrobiales bacterium | reverse complement strand
CCTGGGAGCCGTTCACGAGAAGGTTGGGGAAGCGCGCGGGCAGGACGACCGGCTGCTCCGTGCTGTTGGAGTAGTTGGGCTCGAAGTCGACCGTCTCCTCGTCGATCCCCGCCAAGAGGTCGAGCGCCAGCGGCTCCAGCCGGCACTCCGTGTAGCGCATCGCCGCCGGGCCCTCGTCGGGACCGGGCCCTCCGAAGCTGCCGTGCCCGTCGACGAGCGGGTGGCGCATGGAGAAGTCCTGCACCATGCGGACGAGGGCGTCGTAGATCGCCGCGTCGCCATGGGGGTGGTAGGTCCCCATCACCTCGCCGACGACCGCCGCGCACTTCACGTAGGGGCGGTCGGGACGCAGGTTCTGGTCGAACATCGAGTAGAGCGTCCGGCGGTGCACCGGCTTGAGCACGTCTCGCACGTCGGGCAGCGCCCGCGAGACGATGACCGACATCGAGTACTCGAGGTACGAGCGCTCCATCTCCTCCTGGAACTCGATCGGCTCGATGAAGCCGAGCACCCCGGCGCCGTTGCCGTCGCCCGGCGGCGCGGCCCCGTTGCCCCCTGCGGTGCCGGTGGAGGTCCTGTCCTGTCGTCGTGCCATGGTGAGATCGCCCCTCAGACGTCGAGGAAGCGGACGTCCTTGGCGTTGGTCTGGATGAACTCCCGCCGCAGCTCGACGTCGTCACCCATGAGCACGGAGCAGACCTCGTCCGCCAGCGCGGCCTGCTCCACGCTGATCTGCAGCAGGGACCGCTTGGCCGGGTGGATGGTGGTGTCCCGCAGTTCGCCGAAGTCCATCTCCCCCAGCCCCTTCAGGCGCTGGAAGTCCTGCTTGTGGTCGGGGTGCTCGGCCAGGAAGGCGTCCTTGGCGGTGTCGTCCTTCAGGTAGATCTTCTGCTTGCCCACCAGGGTCGAGTAGAGGGGCGGCTGGGCGACGTAGACGAACCCGCCCTCCACGAGCTGCTTCATCTGGCGGAAGAAGAACGTGAGCAGCAGGGTCCGGATGTGCGACCCGTCCACGTCGGCGTCCGCCAGCAGGATCACCTTGTGGTACCGGATCTTCGCCACGTCGAAGTCCTCGGCCAGCCCGGCGCCCACGGCGGCGATGAGCGCCTGGATCTCGGCGTTCTTCAGCATCTTGTCGATGCGCGCCCGCTCGACGTTGAGGATCTTCCCGCGGATGGGCAGGATCGCCTGGGTGCGGGGGTCCCGGGCGTCCTTGGCCGAGCCGCCGGCCGAGTTCCCCTCCACGATGAACAGCTCGCTCTCGCGGGGATCCCGGGACGAGCAGTCCACCAGCTTGCCGGGCAGCCCGGCGCCGTCCAGGCCGGACTTCCGCCGGGTCAGGTCCCGCGCCTGCCGGGCAGCCACCCTGGCCCGCTGGGCGAGCAGCGCCTTCTTGACCATCTGGTTGGCCTCGGTGGGGTTCTCCTCCAGCCACTCGGCCAGCTTCTCGTTGGTCGACCGCTCCACCAGCGAGCGCATGGGCACGTTCCCCAGCTTCGCCTTGGTCTGGCCCTCGAACTGGGGGTCCTTCAGGCGGACCGAGACGATGGCCGTCAGGCCCTCGCGGATGTCCTCGCCCTGGAGGTTGTCCTCCTTCTCCTTCAGCAGGTTGCGCGAGCGGGCGTAGCGGTTGACCACGTTGGTCAGCGCCTTCTTGAACCCCTCCTCGTGCATCCCGCCCTCGGTGGTGGAGATGCCGTTGGCAAAGGAGTGGATGCTCTCGTGGAACCCCGTGTTCCACTGTAGGGCCACCTCCACTTCCTGCCCGTCCTCCGACTGCTCGTAGGAGGCGACCTTGCGGAAGAGGGACTCCTTCGCCGCGTTGAGGTGCTTCACGTAGTCCACGATCCCGCCGGAGTACTTGAAGACCGTCTTCTGCTCGCGGCCGGGGCGCTCGTCGGCGAAGCGGATCTCCAGCCCCTTGTTGAGGAAGGCCATCACCTGCAGCCGCTCGATCACCGTCTGCGCCCGGAACTCCACCTCCTCGAAGACCGAGGCGTCCGGCCAGAACGTCACCGTGGTCCCGGTCCGCCAGCGCGGGGCGTCGCCCTTCACCCGCAGCCGCCCCCTGGGCTCGCCGCCGTCGGCGAATTCGAGCACGTGGTGCTTGCCCTCGCGGTCGATCTCGAGCACCAGCCGGCTCGACAGCGCGTTCACCACGGACACGCCCACCCCGTGGAGGCCGCCGGAGACCTTGTAGCCGCCCCCGCCGAACTTGCCCCCGGCGTGCAGCGTGGTGAGCACGATCTCCGCTGCCGAGCGGTCCGGGTACTGGGGGTGCGGCTCCACCGGTATGCCCCCGCCGTCGTCGGCCACCCGGCAGCCACCGTCGGCCAGGAGGGTGACGTCGATACGGCTGCAGCGCCCGGCCATCGCCTCGTCGACCGAGTTGTCCACCACCTCCCAGATCAGGTGGTGCAGCCCGCTGGGACCGGTGGAGCCGATGTACATCCCCGGGCGGAGCCGCACCGGCTCCAGCCCTTCCAGGATCGTGATGTCACTGGCCTCGTACGACCCGCCGTCACCGGCCAATGTGTGCCTCCACCGTGTGCCGCACGGGCGCGCCCTTTCGCCTCGGTCTGTTCGCAGTTCGCTCCGGGTCCCCGACGAGGCGTCGGGCGGTCTCACCGGTGCGGACGCCCCATTCTACTCGACGGGACCCCCACCCGGACGCCTTCCCGGGGGCTCTCCGGGGGGGCCTCCGGGGGCCCGGACGGTCACCCGCAGGCGGTCCGGGCGCCGGCCCGCGACCTCGCCCACCCGGCGCAGCAGCTCGGTCCCCAGCGACCGCACCTGCGTGGCCCACGCCGGCTCGTCCACCGCCACCACCAGCACGTCCCCGGCCAGCCTGACCGGCCGGGCGTGGCGGGCCAGCGCGGGCCCGGCGATCTCCTCCCAGCGGGAGAACACCGCGCCCATCGCGCCGGCCCCTCCGGGCCCGGTCGGTCCCGCGCCCTGCGGGCCGGCTGCCACAGGACCCCGGGGATCCGCCGGCTCCGGCGGCACCAACCGGGCC